>CAIJZF010000032.1 GCA_903825095.1 uncultured Bacteroidota bacterium
CGATGTCTATAGCCATTGATGGTGCCAAGGTAGAAGTGACTAAGATAATGGTGGCCGATCCTAGAAGAATTGGAAAAATTATTGCGCATGTAACTATGCCAGCAGGTTTAAACTTAGACGATAAAACAAAAGAGATATTAGAAAGAGTAGCAAGAACCTGTCCTGTGGAAAGAAGCCTACATCCAGACCTTGAATTAGATATTGCTTTTAATTGGCAGTAGCAATAAACAGGGAAAGTTTAATAAAATTTTTAAAGCAACTAACTCAAATTTAGTTGCTTTATTTTTTGCACTAGTTTACTTACAGGTAGGCCCATTACATTATAAAAATCGCCTGTAATTTTTTTAATACCTACTACCCCAATCCATTCTTGAATGGCATAGCCCCCTGCTTTATCAAAGGGCTTATATTTATCTACATAGAATTCAATTTGATCAAGTGTTAAAGTATGAAATTCTACTAAGGTGGTTTCACTAAAACTAATTTCTTGGTCTTGATATAATAAAACTACCCCAGTTATTACTTTATGTATTTGACCAGACAAGGCTATCAAGGAGTCAACAGCCTCTTGTTTATTACTAGGCTTCCCTATTATTTTTTGATCCAATACCACCACGGTATCTGCAGCAATTATGCACGAATTTGCTAAGGCTGGTTTTGTGGAAAGAATCATTTCTTTCACGGCCAAGGCTTTATTTTTTGCAATAAACTCAGGCACTGCTTCGATAGCTAAACTAGTTGGATAAGATTCATCTATATCTGAAACAATAATTTGAAAAGGCAGCTCGGCCCATTCAAGTAATGTTTTTCTTCTAGGAGATTGCGAGGCTAGTATAAATGAAGGCATGAAATGAATCAATTATATGAAACTATTATATTAAAATAAAAAGTAGAAAAACAGAATAGATAAAATACCAGCCAGCATTGCAAATTTTAAATAAGCACTTAGCTTTTTAAAGTGGTTATGTGTAAAGGACTTAGGCAATTGAATTAATACAAGGCTTAAAGGAGTAATGATAAATACAAGGCAATATAAAACCGTATACCACCAACCAAAAGGAATCACATATAATTGTATAATAAGTAAAATAGCAATGACTACAAATGTCCAAACGGCTATATACACTTTAGTAGGCTTTAACCCCCAGGCAATGGGCATGGTATTACAACCATATTTCTGATCCCCTTCCATATCCTCCATATCTTTTAAGGCTTCTCTCACCAGGGTTAATATAAAAGCAAAAGCACTATATAATAAAGTAAGCTTTGCAAATTTTATGACGGCCCCATTACTAATTTCAGGATGAAAAATTTCTTGTACCGTAAACTTAGAAAAATAAACAATGGCAATAGACCAGGCTGTAAGAATGGCAATAATAACATTGCCCACTAAAAACTTCTTTTTAAAACTGGTACTATAAAACCATAATAAAAGTATGGCCAATAAATTGGTTATATGAATATGCCAATAGCTTGTAAAAGGAAATACAATGGTGGAGATATACATACCCAATACACTAAAAATAAGATGCCAGAAAATAACCATTCTTCTGCTTATATAAGAGCCCACTACTACCTTCTGCGGTTTGTTCACCTGATCAATATTGACATCAAAGTAATCGTTAATCATGTACCCTGCAGCAGCAATTAAAATATTACTAGTGAGCATAAAATAAAAACGAATATCTACCTCGCTGCCCGAAATAGGAAATAGTGGTTTGTAAATACAAAAATGCAATAAGCATTCTGCTAGTATAATGAATACCAAGTTGGGCCAACGCACCAATTTTAAAAAATGGATGAATAATTTCAAAACGATTATTTTAAATTCATTTAGACTGAATATGATCTTCTATATCCCAATGATCATTCAACTTTAATGTTTTTTCAATGACTTCTCTAGCACAGCCCTCTCCACCTTTAGCAATGGCCTTATAAGTGGCAATAGCTTTGATATCGATAGCAGCATCATTAGGGCAAGCTGCAATACTTGCTATTTGCATGGCTTCATAGTCGGGCATGTCATCGCCCATATATAAGATTTGATCTAAAGGAGTTGCATGTAAAATAGACAACTCTTCTAAAAGTACTTTTTTGTCGCTTACTTTCATAAACACCTGCATCACGCCTAATTTTTCTAATCGCTCTTTAACTTCATCGGAATGACCCCCTGAAATAATCCAAACCTTGTACCCTTTTTTAATAGCTAACTGAATCGCATAACCATCTTTAATATTCATGGTTCTAGCCATTAGTCCATTGGGCATCACCAATAAATTACCATTGGTTAACACACCATCTACATCAAATACAAAACAAGTTATTTTTTTAAACTTAGCTAACAAGGCATTTTTATTTAGACAATAAAAGTAAGCTTATTTTTGATTATCACGCCACTCGTACACCCAGGCGGATTGAATCATTTCCAGATGCCCCTCATTAGACTCCTCTTTTTTACCCTCAAAATGAGGCAAGGACAAAACCCAATCTAATAAATCGGTGAAACGCACTCTATAAATTTTAGACTCTGTAAAATCATCCCCAAATTTTTCATATAATTTCTGAGCGATGTCTTCATGATCATTCCAATGAATGGGCGGTTCAAACTGAGTCATAATTTTTTAATTTTTATTTAGGTCTAGTATATTTTATTCTCCTAAAAATTGTGTTTGGTCGGGCACTATTATTTCAATTGCTCCGCTGCCTGCTAATAATTCGCATTGACATCCTAATCTTGATTCTATTCTTGGGCTTACTGCACGATCAATAAAATCTTCTTCTTTATCCGATAGCTCTTGTAAAAATTCTCCCCCTTTCTTAATATATATATGACAGGTACTACAAGCACAAACCCCACCGCAATTATGGTGCAGTTCAATGCCATTATCTAATAGGACTTCTAATAAGCTATGGTCTGGCTTAATATCATTTAAAGTAACTGGCTCTAATCCCTTTTGTTCAAAATTAATTTTAATCGAATACATAGCTCGTTCTTAGATTTTTGCAAAAATACTAGTAATCACTCAATGCCTTCATTTCATTTATATTTTTCTTTGTCGAAATACAAAAAAATTAAGATCTATACTCTAGGGGCACTTATCTTTGCAGTCTAATTTTACAATTATGGCCACGTACGGGTTCTCAGAAAGGATGTATTTACAATATTTGAGAACCAAGTTTACCACTTTAGGCATGGTTTCACCCCCAGTAGGAGGCAAATTGGCCTTTGATTTATTCTGCACCCCCTATCCAAAATATAAAAAACAAAAGGCCCCTGCTATTTT
This sequence comes from uncultured Bacteroidota bacterium, assembly GCA_903825095.1. The sequence continues at coordinate 3,285 of CAIJZF010000032.1, forward strand.
CCATAAAGGGAAGTCTTTAAATATATCTCTTATAGGAGATGGCATTCAAACTACAGGCAAAACCAATATCCACGGTTTTGAATGGAAGCCCCTGAAGCCAAATGGACAAACCGTATTAATTGTGCATGGATACGCCAGCTATTTTTATAAGTTTGACCAATATATTCAGCCTTTATTGAAACAAGGTTTTAGGGTCATTGGTTTTGACGCCCCTGGACATGGGCTTAGTGAGGGCAAACACATTAATATAGTCATCTATAAACATGCCATTGAAAATATTATTAAAGAGCTAGGCCCCATTGATCATTTTATTGGGCATTCCCTTGGAGCCATTACTTTAGCCATGATTGCAGAGACCATTGAAAACCCTAAAGAGCATAAGTTTGTATTAATAGCCCCAGCTACAAAAACCACCAGTACTTTTGATCGATATTTTAATATGATGCGCTTTAGCCCAGCTATTAGAGCGGCTTTTTTAGACGAAGTAGAAAAGCGCACTCAGTTGCCAATTACTTATTTCGAAGCC
>CAIJZF010000033.1 GCA_903825095.1 uncultured Bacteroidota bacterium
AATATGAAAAAGAAAATCAGAGCACCATAGTAGCGCTCACAAAATCAACCTCGAGTAAAACCAAGCGATTCGCCTTACTCGAGTGTATTACAGGCGATAGTTATTTGACATATTATTCCATAATGTAAATCACTTTCAAATGAAAGCAATGATTAAACGTTTAGCTGTAGAAAATTTACAGCCAAGCGAAACACATGCAAAAGCATACTCTCAAAGAAGAGTAGATATGCTTGCACAATCGATGCTTCAGCACGGACAGCTGGAGCCGTTAGTAATTAACAAAAAAAACACTATCCTATCTGGTGTATTAAGATGGGAAGCAGCGAAGTAGTTGGGGTGGGCGGACATTGAGGTTTTGTCCGTTGGAGACTCAGAGACCTCTGAAGATGTACGTGTAATCATGCACAATCTTCAAAGAGTTAAAACGCAAGCAGAGATTTTTCATGAATCTCAATATTACTTGAGCCTTATCCCAAAAGAGCAAGGAAAACGTACAGATCTCATTGAAGAAAACTTTGATGAACCTCTTCCAAAAAATGGAGGACGCTTTAAAAAAGTTGCGGAGATGATGGACGATGTTGTATCTGCTCAATCGATTCGCAGAATGAACAAGGTAGCAGAAGCTGAAAAAGAAGCTGCCGAGAATGGAAATACGGAGTTGGTAAACTTAGGGTTGGTAAACAAAATCATTGCTGGTGAAATCACTCCTTCTAACGCAGAAAATTTATTAAATAACTATAATAAATTTAAACATGAGAGGGATGAAGAAAAAGACCTAAAAATTATTGTACCTGAAAACTTGGATTCAACTTATCAGTTGTACAATAAGTCCTCTGAAAAAATGGAGGAGGTCGAAGATGAGTCAATTCAAACTTGCATGACATCTTGTCCGTATTACGATGTAAGATTATATGGTAATACAACAGATGAAAAACTAGAATTGGGTCATGAAAAAACACCAGAGGAGTTTGTTGAAAATTTGATGGTGCATTTTAGAGAAGTTCATAGAGTACTAAAGCCAAGAGGGTCATTTTTCTTAAACTTTGGTGAGTATGGTTTCAAAGGGTATTCACCACTCATTTCAAATATGCTTGTCCTTCGACTTTATGAAGAGGGTTTATTTAAATGTGTGAATGAGATCATTTTTCATAAGACAAATGGTAAGCCAGTTCCGGTTACCAAGCGACTAATGAGGAGTTACGAAAAAATATACCATTTGGTAAAAGATGCTGAAAACTATGACTACTACCCTCTTAAAATTTGGCGCAATGAGCCAATTAAGGTGTTAAAGGCTTTTACAAACAGAGGAGTTGATGGGTCACATACATCTGCTCCATGTATTCAAAGACCTTACACAACTTTTAAGGATTTCATTGACCAGCAAAAGTTCGAGGATGTAATGCACGCATCAGTAGCTAATACTACGATTTTCAAAAAGATTGATCCAACTTTTGATCACGCAGCACCATATGATGCTAAAATTTGTCTACTCGGAATCTTAACTACCAGTCTACCTGGGCAGAAAATTCTCGACAATTTTTCAGGTACAGCCTCTACCGGTGTCGCAGCACTAAATCTTGGACGTGACTACGTAGGATTTGAATTGAACAAAAAGTATCATGAATTCGCAGTGAAGCGTATACCATTTGAAGTGACCGCTTACAATAAAGATTCAGTCGATCAGTTTGAAGATTTAAAGGTTAGTTAATCCAACTAATAAAAGGGGTCTCAATTTCCACCAAAAACTGGAAAAATTTCAGAGACGGATTTGAGACCTCTTTTTTAACAAAGAAAATGCACCAGGCAGTGCGGGGATACCCCAGCCAGGGCGGGAGGCAGGGATTACCTGCTTATTATTAAATTTTTAAATTAACCATTATGCAATATAACTATTTAAGTAACGAACCACTACCAACAAAACATAAATATCGTGGTAATGTTTTCGTAACAACTTTCGGATTAGATCCGAATAAAAATGAACCCTTTAATCACACAGTTGATTTTGATCTTCCAAGTCTATTGGATTCAAGAAAAGCAGGTATTAAATGGTACAATGAAACAATTCAAGGTCTCAATCGAGAAGGTAAATACTTTCTTCCATTCGCTAGTCCATCAGAATATATCCCAGGTAAGCATGCAGCTTATTCAGTATCACTATCATTAGTTGAAATATTTGATGGCGATGAGTTTGAAGACGTGCTACTAGGTGAAGACTATGACAAAATGATAGAGACAATGGAAATTGAACAATATCTATTTGAAAACTTAAAAATTAATTAATATGAAAAAAAATAAAATAGACAAAGAGTTCATTGAGAACCTTTGGAGTTACTACAAACCAGATGGCATGTATGGTGATCATTTCAATAATAAATTGAGAAAAATAGAAGTTGTGATCGCAGCTATTATTATGAAAGAATTCTGCCGAAAAGAGAACTTCATCTATTGTGGTGACACAGATGATAGGATGAATACAGCAGAATTAATAATTCATTTATTCAACTATCCGTACACACCTATGGAATTCGAACATACTGGAGGGTATTATGAAGATGTAGTAAGACAAAGGTTAATTAAAAGTATAATTAACTCATATGAAAAAGAAGGTTTTGAAAAAAAATCAACTGAAAGTCAAGACGAAGTTGAAAAATTTGTTACCAGGTATTTCAATGAAAAGTAATTAAACTAGCGTGTGCTGGTTGAATGGTAGAGTATTTTAGCATCGACCAGCCACGCTTAAATTAAAAATCTATGGAAAGTAATTTCAGCAACAATCAAGACCCAAGAAAAAATGAACGAGTCACTGGTCATGAC
>CAIJZF010000034.1 GCA_903825095.1 uncultured Bacteroidota bacterium
CTTCGTACTTAAAGGTTGGCTTAATTTAGAACCATCACGGTACAAGGCATTTGCTTTTAAACCTAAGGTCCAACTCATTAAATAAGAATCTGCAATTTCTTCCACAGTGGCTTCGTTAGGAAGATTAATTGTTTTTGAAATTGCGCCAGATAAGAATGGTTGACATGCTGCCATCATTCTAATATGACCATGTGCATGAATGTATCTTACTCCTTTTTTGCCATTTTTATTGGCACAGTCAAATACAGGCAAATGCTCGTCTTTCAATGCTGGTGCACCTTCTACAGTCATGGTACCACAAACATAATCGTTGGCTGCATCTATTTGATCTTCTGTAAATCCTAAAGATTCCAATAAGTTAAAGCTCCAATCCGCAAACACTTCTTCTTTAAAACCTAGTCTTGTTAAACAGGCATCACCTAAAGTGAAACGGTTGAAAATAAATCCGATTTCAAAGGCCGATTTAGCAGCACCATTTAATTTTGCAATTTCTTCTGGTAAAAATCCTTTCGCTAATAAAGATTCATTATTAATATGTGGCGCACCTACGAAACTTGCATGTCCTACAGCGAAGTTTACAATCGCATCATTTTCTGCTTGAGAATAACCCAAGTTCTTTAAAGCTTGTGGCACCGATTGGTTGATAATTTTAAAGTATCCACCACCAGATAATTTTTTAAATTTCACTAATGCGAAATCTGGTTCAACACCTGTGGTATCGCAATCCATTACTAAGCCAATAGTTCCTGTTGGAGCAATAACCGTTGTTTGTGCATTTCTATAACCATATTTCTCGCCTAATTGAACGGCATCATCCCAAGCCTTAGTTGCAGCCTTCAATAAATAATCAGGCGTGTATTGTGCTTTAATTCCTTGAGGCTTAATTTCAATGCCTACATAAGCACCTTCTGCATCATAAGCAGCAGCGCGGTGATTACGCATAACACGCAACATGTCTTCTTTGTTTTCTTCGTATCTATCAAACGCACCTAAGAAAGAAGCCATCTCTGCAGATGTTTTATACGCAACACCCGTCATGATTGCAGTGATTGAACCTGCAATACCACGTGCTTGCTCACTATCATAAGGAATACCACTTACCATTAACATAGAACCAAGGTTGGCAAAACCTAAACCAGTCGTTCTGTAGTCATATGATAATTGCGCTACTTCTTTAGAAGGAAACTGCGCCATTAAAATAGATACTTCTAACACAGTCTGCCATAATCTTGTGGTATATTCAAAACCAGTAACATCAAAACTATTGTCAGACTCATCGAAGAATTTACGCAAGTTGATAGAAGCTAAGTTACAAGCGGTATTGTCCAAGAACATATATTCTGAACAAGGGTTAGAAGCATTGATGCGTCCACCTTTTGGACAGGTATGCCACTCATTAATGGTCGTATCGTATTGGGTACCTGGATCTGCACAACGCCATGCAGCGTTGGCGATTTGATCCCATACTTCACGCGCAGGGATAGACTGCATCACGCGACCATCGGTACGTGCCTTTAATTCCCAGTTGCCATTTTCAGACAATGCTTTAAAGAAGCTATTAGGGATACGCACCGAGTTATTTGAGTTTTGACCAGACACTGTTGCGTAGGCTTCTCCTTCATAACTATTATCATATCCAGCCGCTACTAAAGCAGCTACTTTATCTTCTTCTTTTACTTTCCAGTTAATAAACTCCATTACTTCTGGATGATCTAAATCTAAACAAACCATTTTAGCAGCACGGCGTGTTGTTCCACCAGATTTAATTGCACCAGCAGCGCGGTCTCCAATTTTTAAGAAACTCATTAAACCACTTGATGAACCACCACCGCTTAATTTTTCGTTCGCTCCACGGATTTGGGAGAAGTTAGTTCCAACGCCAGATCCGTATTTAAAAATTCTTGCTTCTCTTGTCCACAAGTCCATGATACCCCCCTCGTTCACTAAATCATCGCTTACACTTAATATAAAACAAGCATGTGGTTGAGGACGCTCGTAGGCACTTGTTGATCTTTTTAATTTTTTATCGGTAGGGTCTACATAATAGTGTC
>CAIJZF010000035.1 GCA_903825095.1 uncultured Bacteroidota bacterium
CCCTAATAGTAGCTATTTTAATTTAGTGTATAGAAATAATCTTAAAGTTTTAGGAAGTGATCAAAATTGGCAGTCTATTTTATTGGACTATAGAAAGTATATTCCTTTTCCTGCAACCAGTAAAAATATTTTAGCATTTTGGTCTTACAATGTTTTCACTATTAAGGGAAAACAACCTTATTTAGATTTACCAAGTACTGCCTCAGATACTTATTACAATACGGGAAGAGGGTATATACAAGGAAGGTTTAGAGGAGATAAATTTGTATTTGCAGAATCTGAATATCGTTTTGGAATTACCGAGAACGGATTTTTAGGAGGCGTTCTATTTGCCAATATGCAATCTGTTTCAGAGCGTCAGGGTAAACCTTTACAAAGCATATTAGCTGGTTATGGTGCAGGCATACGTATTAAATTAAGTAAACATTCCAATACCAATGTTGCCATTGATTACGGCATTGGTCAAGGCGGATCAAAGGGAATATTTATGAACCTGGGCGAAGTGTTCTAATATATAATTGCTCGACCTTGCTGCGTGCCCAAGGCGTTTTACGCAAAAATTTTAAGCTAGATTGAATACTGGGGTTGCTATTAAAGCAATTTATGGGGATATGCTGACCAAGGTCCTCCCAGCCAAAATAATTCACTAGCTCAGTGACTATATATTCTAGGGTTTTTCCATGTAAAGGATCGTTGGAAGCTTGTTGCATATGCAATATTAAGTAATTTGCTGCTATGCAAGCTCATCGATATTTTATTGTGTACAAGCCCGTGAATATGGTTTCACAATTTGTAAGTACACATGAGGTAAATTTATTGCATCAATTAGACTTTACATTTCCAGAAGGCACCCATGCCATAGGTAGGCTTGACCAAAATTCAGAAGGCTTATTATTACTTACCACCAATAAAAAAATTACCAAGCTTTTATTTCAAGGCCCTGTGCCTCATAATAGAACATATTTAGTGCAAGTAAAAAATACGGTTGCACCCGCTACCATAGAAAAATTAGCAGGGGGCATTGAGATAAGCGCCACCCATGGACAAAGTTTTAGAACCACTCCATGCGTAGTTAAAAAAATTGAAAGCCCCCTTAATTTAGCTGAGGTAGAAAAACCCTTGCATAAAAACGCAGAAAATTCTTGGTTGGAAATAACTTTAACAGAAGGAAGGTTTCATCAAGTGCGCAAAATGGTGGCTGCTGTGAATCATAAATGCATTCGACTTATTAGAACAAGTATTGAAGATATTCATATTGGCTCCATGCAACCAGGTGAGGTGATAGAATTTAATGAAAACGATTTTTTTAGACTGCTGAAATTAAACGCTTAAGGTTTAATAAATCCGTATACCATTTTGGCGCAAAGAATAATGACCACGATACCTAGTATAAGTCTTAATTTATTGGCGTCAGTTTTTTGGGCAGTGCGCACACCCCAGCCAGTAGTAGAGAATACACCCATTAATACAGGCGCTGCAATAAACATTGAAATATACCCCTGTTGTGCTGGTAAGACATGCTGCATAGCCGACCTCGCATCAATACTTAAATAACTTGCGCTAATAGGTAGTGCTAACATAGCCACTACACCAATGGAAATGGAGCTTGCTTTTTTCAAAGGCGTTTGTAAGATATCGGTTAAAATAGGAATCACAATAATACCGCCACCTAGTCCAGACAAAGAAGAAATAAGACCTGCCACTATTCCAATAATAGGGAAATAAGGTTTGTTTAAATGATTCTCATTGATAGGAGGGGGAGGTTGTTTAAAAAACAACATTCTTATAGCTAGTATTAATAGTAAGGTAAAAAACACTAAATCGAAATCGGATTTATGATACCAATTCCCATTTTTAATAAATTCAGTCATGAAAAAAGCGGTAATCATTCCAGCGATACTTATAAAGAGCACTTCTTTTACATGCAAATTTTTTGCTTTGAATTGTTTGTAACTAACACTTAGTCCTGTGAAGGCGGTAATAAAAAATGAGTGTGCTATTATAAATTTTACAACTTCCGTTTCTGGAATTTTTAAATAATGAAATAGTATATCAAATACAGGAATAAGAATAATATTACCTCCTGTGCCAATTAAACCTGAATAGTAGCCTACAATGGCGCCAATAAGTAATAATATAAGAAACAAGGTAATCGTCATTTTTAAAATTACCTATAATTGGGCATACTTTGAATGAAAAATCTTAATTTGTTATTAATTAAGAAACTAGATTATTTATAATTATTATAGCTATTATATGAAAAAAACGCTCCAACTATTTTGCAGTTCTTTCGTGTTCATATTCCTGTTGCAGTTTACTGCATGGGGTCAAAAAATAGATTATGCTAAAGTGGATGCCACTATTAGTAGTTTAGTTGCAAAAAATAAGTTTAGTGGAGTTGTGCTCATTGCCCAAAAAGGAAAAATAAAATATGAAAAGGCCAATGGCTTTATTGAATATGTAAATCAAACCCCTCTGCAAAGCTCCACTATATTTGAACTGGCTTCTGTAAGTAAACAGTTCACTGCAATGACTATTATGATGCTACATGAAAAAGGTTTATTGCAGTATGATGAACTAGTAGAAAAATACATAGACATTCCTTATAAGAACATTACCATTAGACAATTACTCACCCATACCAGTGGCCTTCCCGATTACCAAGCCATTATGGATGAGCACTGGGATAAGTCTAAAGTGGCTAACAACAATGATATTATTGCCTATTTAAATAAGTATGCGCCGCCTAAATTATTTGAACCAGGATCTCAATATTTATATAGCAATACGGGCTTTGTTATACTAGCAAGTATTACGGAGAAACTAAGTGGTAGAGATTTTATTGAATTTTGTAACACAGAAATTTTTCATAAACTTAAAATGAAAAGCACAGG
>CAIJZF010000036.1 GCA_903825095.1 uncultured Bacteroidota bacterium
AATTCTTGTATAGGACTTACTTTGCCTTTTGGGTATAATATAATTACATTCACTCCCTCTACGCCTAAAAACCCATTAGCTACTGCGCCACCTGTATCTCCACTAGTAGCCACTAGAACGGTAGTAGGCTTAGTAGTAGTATCTTCTGTAGATTTCGTTAGATTAGAATTTCTATCATTCTTTTTTTTCTCTTTTGAAAAATAACCCAAACACCTACTCATAAATCTTGCTCCTACATCTTTAAAAGCTAATGTAGGCCCATGAAATAATTCGAGAGATAATATATTTTCTGTAATAGGTACTAAAGGAAAGTCGAAGTTAATAGTCTCGGCACAAATTTCTTTTAAGGATGCATCGTCGATAGTACCGCCCACATATGGTTTCATTACCTCAAATGCTAGACTGGCTTTATCTAATGTTTTAAACCTTTCAATTTGTGCTGCAGTAAATTTGGGAATAGTGCTAGGAAAATACAAACCCTTATCAGGCGCCTGCCCTGTGATGGCAGCCGTTCTAAAATCTACATTCGGGGAATTTTTTCCTAAGCTATAATAATGCATATGAAATTTTATCTTTTCAAACTAAGCTGTTATCTCCACACCTGTTTGGTTAATACTGGTTACATAAGTATGATGCGGAAGTCCAATACCATCATATAATTGCTTCATTTCTTTTTCAACCGCTATGGCTATTTCTTTGGTTTTACTTAGCATAAATATAGATGGACCAGAACCAGAGATTCCACCCCCTAAAGCACCTGCTTGTTTACAAGCTAGTTTTAAAGCATCGAATCCAGGTATTAATATAGAACGGACCGGTTCAATAATTACATCTTCTAAAGACCTGCCAATTAAATCATAATCGGATTTCATTAAACCTGCAACTAGTCCTGCTATATTGCCCCATTGTTTAATAGCATCTTTTAAAAGTACTTGTTGTCTTAATATACTTCTTGCATCCGAAGTTCTTACTTCAATTTGAGGATGCACTATTGTTACATACAAGGTAGGTGAAGGCAGTGCAATAATTTCTAAAGGAAAAATAGATCTCACCAAGGTAACTCCTCCAAAAATACAGGGCGCAATATTATCGGCATGCTTTACACCCGATGCTAGTTTTTCACCATTCATGGCAAAACGCACTAAATCGTCTTTAGAGAAAATATTACCTACTAAATAATTAGCTCCTACCACAGCACCCGCAGAACTAGCAGCGCTAGAACCCACACCACTGCCGGGTTTGATAAGCTTATTAATTTTTACTTCGAATTTTATTTTAGAAGCTTTACTGTTATTTTGCTTTTCTTCATACTCTTCTAAAAAAGCAAGCAAGGCCGCACCTGCCACATTTTTTTCTGGGTCGGTGGGTAAATTATAATTGTCAATATTAATTATGGTAATACTGGCTTCGTTTTCAGCGCGACTCATCCATCTCATTTCCATTTCATCATATGGACTATTCACAGCAAAGCCCAAAATATCAAAACCGCATACCATATTCGCTACAGTGGCGGGGGCTTTTATTTTTATCCATTGATTTTCAGCAACCATGTTCTATATCTGTTTAAGAAGAATATTTTTTAAACTCTTGCAGCTCTTATGATATCGGCAAATACACCCGATGCAGTTACATCGGCGCCTGCACCAGCTCCCTTCACCACTAATGGAAGTTCTGGATAACGCGTAGAATAAAATAAGACTAAATTATCCTTACCATATAAATGATAAAAGTCTGAACTTGGTTCAATATGTTGTAGACCTACTTTGGCGGTTCCTTTTCCATCATCCGAAATATTGAAACTTGCTACGAATTTTAATTTGCAATTTTTAGCAGCAGCCGCTTCATATAATTTTTTGAAATGGGCTTCTTGTTTTTCCATTTCTGCATAAAAATCATCTACAGAACCATTAAAACAACTAGCAGGTAAAAAACTTTCATTAGCAATATCGGTCATCTCTATTTTATGTCCTGCTTCTCTGGCTAGTATCATTATTTTACGCATAACATCGGTACCACCTAAATCTAATCTTGGATCGGGTTCGGTATAACCTTCTGCCTGTGCTTGTCGAACTACTTTTGAAAAAGGCACTGTACCATCGTAATTATTAAATACATAATTTAAAGTACCCGATAAAACCGCTTCAATTCTATTGATATTGTCTCCACTTCTTATTAAATCATTTAAAGTGCCAATTATGGGCAAACTCGCACCCACATTGGTTTCAAATAAGAAAGCAGCATTAAATTCTCTAGCCAAAGATTTTAATTTCGCATAATGCTCATAAGGAGAAGAGCAAGCAATTTTATTACAAGCCACCACCGATACAGCCTTGCCTAATAATTGCATATACACATCGGATACAGTTTGATGCGCTGTTACATCTACAAATACACTATTGCGTAAATTATTCTCAAGTATAGTGTTTACATAGTTAGTAATATCTCCTGCAGGCGCTGCTGCTAATTGCTCACGCCAATTGTTTAAGTCAATGCCTTCTGCATTAATTAATTGCTTTTTACTATTCGCAATACCCACAATATTTATTTGTAAACGCAGTGTTGCTTGTAAATAAGGTACCTGCTTTTTAATTTGCTCTATTAATTTACCTCCCACATTTCCTGCACCTGCCACATATACGTTTACCTGCTTATAAGAGGTTTCAAAAAATTCTTCATGCAGTACGTTAATGGCTTTTCGTACATCTCCAGTAGCAATTACTGCTGAAATATTTTTCTCAGAAGAACCTTGTGCAATGGCTCTTACATTAATACCATTTCTACCCAGTACGCCAAACATTTTTCCACTTACACCAGGATGGCTTTTCATTTGCTCACCCACCAAGGCTAAAATAGAAACGTCTTTTTCTATAATTAAAGGCTCTACCTTATGTGTATTTATTTCTTGCTCAAACTCAGTATCTACGGCTATCTTAGCTATATGCGCGTCTTGCATATTCACACCCACACAAATAGAATGCTCAGAAGAACTTTGTGTAATTAATATAATATTGATTTGCTTTTTAGCAAGTGCGTCAAATAAGCGTTTAGAAAAACCTGGAATACCCACCATTCCACTTCCTTCCAAGCTTAATAAACAAATATCTTTTATACTGGAGATACCTCTGATAAAACTTTTATCGGCAGGCGATTCATTTTTGATAATTGTACCTGCATGGTTAGGATCGAAAGTATTTTTTATCCATACGGGTATGTTTTTATGCATCACCGGTTGAATGGTGGGAGGATAAATAACTTTCGCACCAAAATGCGATAACTCCATGGCTTCTTGATAAGAAATTTCTGGAATCTCTTTGGCGTTTTGAACCATACGCGGATCGGCCGTCATCATGCCGCTTACATCTGTCCATATTTCAAGTGCAGTTGCTTCTGTAGCTGCTGCATAAATAGCCCCTGTATAATCGGAACCACCTCTACCAAGCGTTGTAGTATTACCTTCTGTGTCTGAGGCCACAAAGCCTGCTGCTATATATAAATCGAAATCATTTTCTTTAGCTGCTAAATATTTTGCAATAGTACTATAGGTTAGAGGCTTGTCCACCACTGCATTAAAATAATTAGAATTGGTTTTGATTAAATCTCTAGAATCAATCCACTGTTGTTTAAATCCCTTTGACTCAAAACTGGCAGAAATTATTTTACTTGATAAAAGTTCTCCATAGCTAATAATTTTATCCTGCATGCGCATAGATAATTCTTTCAGCATAAATAAACCTTCACAGTTCGTTTCTAATTCATTGATAAGTTGCTTCACCAAACTTAAAGTGCCACTTTGTTGTTGTATAGGAAGTAAAGCACGT
>CAIJZF010000037.1 GCA_903825095.1 uncultured Bacteroidota bacterium
ATGCAGACTTAGACAATGATGGAGACTTGGATTTAGTAATAAATAATATAAACGACGAAGCTTCTATTTATCAAAATAAAGAAAGACAAATAAATAAAGAGAAAACTCATTTCTCACAAGTGGTTTTAGAGGGAGAAGCTTTAAATATAAATGGTTTAGGTGCCTTTATTACCATTTTTTATGACAAGGGTCAAAAACAGGTTTGGGAAAACACACCCTATAGAGGTTATTTATCAACGGTGCAAAATATTGCACAATTTGGTTTAGGAAAAGCAAATGCAATAGATTCTATTAAAGTGAACTGGCCTTCTGGTCAAATACAATTGGTGAAAAACCCTAAGGTGGATGAAAAAATTACCATTCAATGGAATCCAGCAAGTCCTTTATTGAATATTGAAAATACTATTTTTGCAAGTTCAACCTTATTTAAAGAAATAACCGACTCCCTGCAAATTCATTACACACATGAGCAGGAAGATTTTGTTGATTTCAATATTCAAAAATTATTACCCCATAAATTTTCAGAATACGGCCCTGCCATTGCAGTGGGGGATATGAATGCGGATGGATTAGATGATATGATTCTAGGCGGTGCCAGTCATCATAGTGCTCAAATTTTTCTTCAACAAGCCAATGGAAGTTTTAAGCAATCTTCTTTACTATCCAATATGAGTTATGCGGATAAAGCTAATAGTGACCAGGGCATATTATTATTAGATGCAGATGGCGATAGTGATTTAGATATTTATATTTCCAGTGGAGGGTATGAATACAAGACCAATGACAAAAATTATCAAGACCAATTATATATAAATAATGGCAAGGGAGCTTTTACTAAAGACACTAGCGCCATTCCTTTGAATACCACTAGCAAGTTATGTGTAAGAGCAGTCGATTATGATAAGGATGGAGACCTTGATTTATTTGTATCTGGTAGAGTAGACCCTTGGAACTATCCGAAGCCTGTATCAAGTTTTATTTATAGAAACGATAGTAAAGACGGCAAGGTTAAGTATACCGATGCAACCAAAACAGTAGCTAAAGATTTAAATAATATTGGTTTAGTCTGCGACGCCTTATTTACCGACTTTGATAATGACGGTTGGCCCGACTTAATACTTGCAGGAGAATGGATGCCCATAAGTTTTTTAAAAAATGAAAAGGGAGTATTTAAAAATATAACTTCAACTACAGGCATTGATAAGCAAGTAGGTTTATGGAATACGCTTACTTCAGGCGATTTTGATAACGATGGCGATATGGATTATATAGTGGGTAATACGGGAAGAAATTCTTTTTATAGAGCCAGCGACACTTATCCAATTTCTATTTACGCCAAAGATTTTGATAACAATGGAAGTTATGACGCCTTTCCTACTTTATACTTACCCACTAGTCATATGGACGAAGTTAAAAAAGAATATCCTGCACAAACAAGAGACGATATTGTCAAGCAAATGATTGGCATGCGTTCTAAATTCCAGAACTATAAAACTTTTGCAACTGCGACCAAGGACCAATTACTTTCTAAAGAGCAGTTGGCTGCAGCCCAAGTGGTAAAAGCCAATAATTTAAGTTCTAGTTATATTCAAAATAAAGGTGGTGGAAAATTTGAAATGACTGCCCTTCCCATAGAAGCCCAGTTCTCTGTATTAAACGGTATGCAGGTAGATGATTATGATGGGGATGGAAATTTGGATATACTTATCAATGGCAACGATTATGGCACGGAAGTATCTGTAGGCAGATATGACGCTTTAAATGGGCTATTACTGAAAGGGAATGGCCAAGGACAGTTTGCTCCATTAAGTATACTAGAGAGCGGTATATTCATTCCTGGCAATGGCAAGGCCTTGGTAAAACTTAGAGGTGCAAAAGGGGGCTATTTAGTAGCTGCTTCTCAAAACAGAGGGCCCTTAAAACTGTATACCTTAAAAAAGAAGACGAATATTTTGAATATACAACCGGGTGATGCAACAGCCATTATTGAATATGCGAATGGTAAAAAAAGAAAAGAAGAGTTTTATTATGGTAATTCATTCTTGTCTCAGTCGGCCCGTTTTATAAGCTATTATGAAAAGGTAAAACTGATAACAATCATAGACCAAAAAGGGGTGACTAGAAAAAACAATTATTAAATTAGACGCATTCGACAAACTTAAATGAAAGTAAAATGAAAAAGATTTTTAAACCTTATTACAGTCTAATGGTGATTGCATTTTTTCTTGTTTCTTGTTCTCAAAACAAACCTGCTCCTTTGAATGAAGTAGACGTTTTAAT
>CAIJZF010000038.1 GCA_903825095.1 uncultured Bacteroidota bacterium
CTTAATTTTTTACAATCCCTGCTTTTTTACCCGAAAGCTGTTGATTTTTTAAACTAGGCAGGTCTTCTGGCTTGTTCTTCTAGGATGCGTCCTTCCCAAATTGCTTCAGTGGACTTTTTGCATCAATTGCTTTTAAGCAACGAACTCACAGCTACGGGAATAGCCCCCGATTTTAACGGGATTCCCTTTTAATCATTTGCATGAACCTAATTCTGAATCAAATTTAGTACTTATCTATGCTTGCTGGTTTTTAATTACTAACGGCTTGTTGAAAACTTGATCATTTTTATTATATTTATAATTCATTGACTAACTATGAAAGAAAAGCAAGGTATTAATTTTTTTAGCTTAACCATGATTGTGGTGAGTTTGGTCATTGGCATGGGTATTTTTAAAACGCCTGCCACCATTGCTGCTAAATCGGGCACCCCACTTATATTTTTTAGTGCCTGGCTTATTGGCGGTTTAATTGCTTTATTTGGAGCACTCACTTATGCAGAAATTGGACAAAGACTTCCTGTGATGGGAGGCTATTATAAAGTATTTGCACACTGTTATCATCCTGGGGTTGGTTTTACCATTAATGTTTTAATATTAATTAGTAATGCAGCATCACTAGCGGTGGTGGCATTAATTGGCGCCGACTATGTAAGTGATTTATTATTTGGACAACCCTCTGGTACTTTTTTTAATATTATAGTGGCCTCTGCTTCTGTGGGGCTTTTTTATATTGTTAATTTACTGGGATTAAAAACAAGTAGTCGCACACAGAATATTTTAATGGTGGTAAAAATTTCTTTAATTGTTTTATTAATTTCTTCTTTATTCAAAGGTGTTACGGTTCCTCCACATGGCATTAATGAAGGAAAAATTTATACTTATGATGGAGCCAACGGCGCTTTGTTATTATTAGTAAGTTTAGTTTCTGTATTTTTTACTTATGGAGGCTATCAACAAACTATAAATTTTGGATCCGAAGTAAAATCGGCCAAGACCATGCAAAGAGGAATTGTGGTGGGTATACTAGTGGTGCTGTCTTTATACTTAGCCATTAACTATACTTATATTCAAGTAATAGGTTTTGATCAAATGAAAAATGCCAATGCTATTGGCTCTTTATTATTTGAAGCATGGTTTGGAAAATTTGGCGCCAAGGTTTTTGATTTTGCCATGGTCTTAAGTGTACTTGCCTATGTGAATGTAATATTAATGAGTAACCCGCGTGTTATGTTTGCCATGAGTGAGGATAAAGTGCTACCTGCCATCTTTCAAAAGAAGCATCCTAAAACCGATGCCCTTGTGCCTGGCTTAACTGTATTTGCAATTACTACTATTTTGGTTACTTTTTTTGGTAAAGGGGTTGATGACGTACTTAGCTTCAGCATCTTTTTAGATTGTATGGGTATGAGTACTTCTGCCGCTACCTTACTTATATTAAGAAGAAAAAATCAGGGCGATAGCGCCGTTACGGGAGCATTAAGGAAGTGGACACCTATTTTCTGTGTGGTTTTTGTGCTATCCTATGCTTTAGTGGCTTGCGCAGTGGTTATTGATAAGCCTTATTCGGCTTTAACTGCCATTATTCTACTTTGTATTGTACTTATATTATATAGAGTCTTTTATTATAAGCCTAAGCACTAAATGGCTTATTTATGACTAAAAAACCTAATTTATAGCCTTTCATCGTTGCTAATGGCTGTTCAGCGCTTGCCTTTTCCGTCTGTCTAAAAATTACTGAACTAGGCCTTTATGTACTATTTTTGTACTGTAAAAAGAGTTCTAACAATACATTACATGAAATACATAATAACAATAAGCTTATTTTTCTCTTCCATTAGCTTGATGGCACAAGAACCTACTCAGTGGGATCTAAGATCTTGTGTTGAGTATGCCATTCAGCATAATATTTCTGTTCAGCAGGCAGATGTGCAGGCAAGACTTGCCAAACTACAGGCAGAATTGGCTAAATCCAACCGACTACCCACAATTAGTGGTTCAACAGGCATGGGTCTAAGATTAGGCCGTTCAATTGACCCCACCACCAATGGCTTCTCTAACACTCAATTTTTGTATAACAATTTTGGAGTAAACGGAGGTATGCA
Organism: uncultured Bacteroidota bacterium; assembly: GCA_903825095.1. The sequence continues at coordinate 2,103 of CAIJZF010000038.1, forward strand.
ATTATTCAATGCAGGCAGGTTGAAAAACAGTGCAGATGCAAGCAGTTTAAGTTGGTTTGCAAGTGAAACCGATAAGCAAACCATTGCCAATGATATTTCATTGAATGTGGCTACTTTTTATTTACAAATATTATCGGCAATTGAGCAAACTGAAATTGCGAAAATTCAAATACAACAAACAAAGGAACAATTAGCCGCCACTGCTAAAAGAGTAGAAGTAGGTTTATTGCCAGAGTTAAACTTATTAGAATTAGAAACACAGTTAGCGAATGATAGTAGTAGTTATATTTCTGCTATTTCTAATGTGCAACAAGGCAAATTAAATTTAATGGCCTTATTAAACTTAGACGCATCTCAAAATTTTGAAATTGTAGCACAACCGGTTGATCAAATTAAATTACAATCTTTCGCGGATTTGCAACCTGATTATGTATTTAATTTTGCTTCTCAAAACTTACCCAATGTAAAAGCGGCTTCTTTAAGAGTGAAGGCAGCGCAAAAAAATACTTTAGTAGCCAAGGCAAGTTTTTATCCAACCATTAGTTTTGGATACAACTTAACTTCTAACTTTTCTAACCAGTTTAATTATATTAGTGGTTATCAGAGTAACGGATTTAGCGCACCTACTGCCACGTCCCCTTTTGTATCTGTGAATAACACTAAGTATTATGTTCAATCACCCATTTTCACCCCTGTTTCTTCAACAAGAAATTGGAGTACAGTATGGAATGGTTGGAATACACAGGTTGGTAATAACTTTGGTCAAAGCGTTGGCTTACAAATGTCCATTCCAATATTCAATGGCAATCAATCTAAAATTGCGTACAAGCAATCAAAATTGAATTTGCAAAGTGTAACCTTACAAGAAGAGAATACGCAACGTAAGTTGAAACAAGATATTTACGCAGCCTATACCAATGCAGTGGTTTCTTTCAATAAATTAAATGCTACTCAAAAAGCATTGAACGCTGCTGAAAAAACATATCAATTTGCAAGCAAAAGATATGAGTTAGGATTACTAGGCACGATAGAATTATTAAACAATCAAAATAACTACCTAAAAGCGAAAGTAAATTTTAAAACTGCTCAATACGAGTATGTATTTAGAATTAAACTATTAGAGTTTTATAAAGGGGAAGCATTAACATTATAATTAGAAAATTAAGCAGTAAAAATAAATACAATGAATAAGAAATTAATTTGGATAAGCGTTGGAGTAGTAGCCGTTATAGCGCTTTTAGTTGGACTAAAAAAAGCAGGCGTGATTGGCAAGGTAGATGGTACTGAAGTGACTACTGAAAAAGTTCAATTAAGAACTATTACCGAGTCGGTGAATGCAAGTGGTAAAGTATATCCTGAAGTGGAAGTAAAAGTAAGTCCAGATATCTCTGGTGAGATTGTAAACTTATTTGTTGAAGAAGGAGATAAGGTTACTAAAGGGCAAGTACTGGCTAAAATTTATGCCGACATTTATTCTTCTCAAAGAGACCAGGTAACAGCTAGTGTCAACCAAGTAAAAGCGCAATACGAAAACGTAAAAGCGGCATTAAGTGGTTTGAAAACAGCTTATGACAATAGTAAAGCAACCAACGAGCGTTATAAAAAATTATTTGCCGACAAAATTGTTTCAAGATCTGAATACGAGCAAACTGAACAAGCTTTTCGTTCTGCAGAGTCTTCTTATAATTCAGCAAAAGAATCTATTAAAAGTGGAGAAGCGCAAATTCAAGGTGTAAGAGCGCAATTAGCAAGAGCTGAAAAAGATTTAGCCCGTACTATTATTACTTGTCCAATGGACGGTATTATTAGTTTAATGAACGTTAAGAAAGGGGAGCGTGTGGTAGGAACAGCTCAAATGACAGGTACTGAAATGATGCGTGTAGCTGATATGAAAAGTATTGAAGTAAGAGTAGATGTGGGAGAGAATGATATTACTAAAGTTAAATTAGGCGATACTGCTTTAGTAGAAGTAGATGCTTATAATAATAGAAAGTTTAAAGGCATAGTTTATAAAATTGCCAACCCAATTACTTCTACCGCAAATACTGCAAGTTCATCTGCTGAAGTAGCTAATTATAAAGTACATATTAGATTACTTGCAGAAAGCTATACCGACTTAGTAAAAGACAATAATATTTTTCCTTTCAGACCAGGTATGACAGCAAGTGCTGATATTCAAACCAAATCAAAACTGAATGTGGTAACTGTTCCTTTGAATGCTGTTACAACTAGAGATAAAGACGGTCAAGGAAAAGATACAAAAGTAGGTTCTGGCAAGCCAGAAGAAAAGCCCGCAGACAATGCGAATGCTACAAAAGACGAAGAATTATCGGAAGTAGTATTTGTTTTAGGCAAGGATAATAAAGTGAAAATGGTGAAAGTGAAAACCGATATCCAAGACCTTAACTATATTGAAATTATTGGCTTAAAAGTAGGAGACGAGGTTATTACAGGGCCTTATAGCATCGTAAGCAAGACCTTAAAAGACGGCACCCTTGTAAAAGTGGTAACGAAGGAGAAGCTTTTTGAAGAAAAGAAATAAGAAGCTAGTAGACTTTACTTAAATACTTAAAAAAAGGGGTGCATTTCAAAAATGCACCCCTTTTTTATTTGTTTCGTATGTTTGTACTATGGAAAACAGTCGTATAGGTATTATAGGTAGTGGAAGTTGGGCTACCGCTATTGCTAAAATTGTTACAGATAACAACCATCCCATTACTTGGTGGGTGCGCCAACAATCTAATATTGACTACTTTACAAAAAGGCATCATAACCCCCATTATTTAAGAAATACCTATTTCGATATTGCTAAAATTAATTTTACGGCCAGTGTTCAGGCCTTAGTGGATGGGTCCGATATTATTATTATAGCAGTGCCATCTATTCATATTGAGGCAGCCTTGAAAGGTCTTGAGCCAGGCTGTTTACAAAATAAAAAAATAATTTCTGCAGTGAAAGGCGTTATTCCAAAGTATAATATTTTGTTGAATGATTATTTAGCCACCACGTTTAATTTTTCTTTAGAGAACTATTTTACTTTACTAGGCCCTAGTCATGCAGAAGAAGTTGCGGCGGAACAACTTTCTTATTTAACTTTCTCAGGTCTAGATACAAAGCAAACAGAACATATTGCTTCCTTCTTTGCCACTGAATATATTAATACAAGAATTAATAACGATGTGTTAGGAGTGCAATATGCAGCAGTGGCCAAAAATATATATGCATTAGGTGCGGGTATTGCCCATGGTTTAGAATACGGAGATAATTTTTTAAGTGTATTTATTGCCAATGCTGCGAATGAAATGGATTGTTTATTATCGGCCATTATGAAATCTAACAATCATAAAGCAGAAGCCAACAATCATACCGCATCGGTTTATTTAGGGGACTTACTTGTGACTTGTTATTCTTTACACAGTAGAAATAGAACTTTTGGAAATATGATAGGTAAGGGCTACTCAGTGCGTGCTGCTGAATTAGAATTAAACATGGTGGCAGAAGGGTATAATGCTAGTAAGTGTATTATGGCAATGAATAGTTCTATACAAGTTAAATTACCTATTATAAAAGCAGTTTATCAAATATTATGGGAAGGTCATGACCCAGCTGCTAGTTTCAAAGAGATAGAAAAAATATTAGTCTAATATTCTGCTAGTATTTTTTAAATTCTTAGACAGTTATATTATTC
>CAIJZF010000039.1 GCA_903825095.1 uncultured Bacteroidota bacterium
AGACTTTAACAAATGCCTATTTAACCCATGCAAGAAGGATTTATTTGTAGTATATCCTAGATTGATGACTATAAAGAATATAAAGGAGAAACTTATAAGATATATCATAGCGGTATATGATTATAATTCTCCTATTGTAAAGGAATATAGGGATTTAAGAATTAGAAAGCAACAAGCAGCAGAATTTGCAGGATATAACCTATCTTCGGATGGCGATTACCTAGAGTCTTTATTTAGCTTAAAGGACAATGATGCATTAGACTGTATAGATAGATTTATTAAGGAGTTTATTAATAGCCGATTATGGGCTAGAATAATGGCAGATGAAGAATTCTATTGGCAAACATTTAAGAGAATGACAAAGCCAATTGAAGATAGTACAGATGGCAGGGATAAGGCAAATGTAGATGCATTTCTAAGCAAGGGTAAACTTGGCGAAGAAATGGAAAAAATCGAATTGAGAATTGATGCAGCATATAGAAAATTGTATGGTGACGAAGATGCGAGTAAGTTTGTTGTAAAACGTGCTACTCCTGAAGATATGGCTGCTACTAACTAATCTTATGTTTAAAAAAATTGAGGGTGCATCAGTAATTGAATTGCATGGGTTAACCATGAATATTCCATCATTAGGATATGGTATATCTGAGAGTGGGGATGTGAAATCTGTAGAGGTATTTAAAAGAAGTAATGTAGATTCAGAACAGTATTGGGAAGTAGATGCATTACCTGACAATTGGGAAGATTTAAGATACCAAGAAAAGCAAAAACAAGAGATAGATGAAGACTATTTTGACCCAATCCTAGAAGAAATAAGGGCTAAATGGTGGCATAGAAGAATATATGGGGTGTGGTTTTACAACAATGGGAATGAAATATATCTTACAGGACTGCATTGGTTTTACCTTACTTGTTGGCAACTAGATACAGGATTACCTTTATTTAGGATGATTGACTTAGAGGTATTTTATATGTGGATGTATTGTGTTGAAGACCCTGACTCTTTTGGATTACTTTATACTTGTAAAAGACGGAACGGTAAGACGGCAATTTCATCTTGTATGATTTACGAATGTATTTCTAGGAGTACAAGGGCTTTAGGAGGTATGCAATCCAAGACATTAGAAGATGCAGCAGAGATATTTGACTACCATATTGTACCTGCGTTCCAACAATTACCCGATTTCTTTATACCTATTTACGATAAATCAAGGGGTAGTACACCTAAAAAGGAATTGCTATTTCAACTTACATCTGTTAAGGGTAGAGATTCATCAGCTAATTTTAGGGCAAAACAATTACGTTCTGTAATAGACTATAAAGAAAGCAATCCTAAAGCCTACGATGGTAAAAGACTTAAAAGATATGTAGGTGATGAAAGAGGTAAGGTAGAGTTTGATGTAATACAGGCGCACATTATGATTAGGAAGTGTCTTGTAGACATCCAAAGAAGAATTATAGGTAAGATGCTTATTACTACTACGGTAGAGGAATTGGGTATTAAATATCGATATGATGAGTTGTGGAAATGGAGTGACCAAAGAAAAAGACAAGAAGACGGAAGGACAAAAAGTGGGCTATATAAATTATTTATTCCTGCAGATAGGTCAGGAGAGTTTAATGTATATGGTGAACCACACATACTAAAAAATCGGAAGTCCATACTAGAAGAGAGAGAAAGACTAAGAGATAGCCCTAGAGATTTAATTGCAGAGATAAGAAAAGAACCATTAACAGAAGAGGAAGCATTTAAAGTATCTAACAATGAATGTCATTTTAATCAGCTACTATTAGAAGATGCCTATTCAAATATTACTGCAATAGAAAAAGAAGTAATGTGTTATGGCAATTTAATATGGAAGGACAATCAAATGATGTCAGATGTAGAATGGAAGGATGGAGATAGGGATTCTAAATTCAAAGTACCTAAAGCATTCTTAACACATTGGCTAGAAACTAGAAAATTTGATGATATTATAGAAAAAAGAGGTAATATATTCATCCCTAAAAACTATATCAGATTCACTAGTGCTATTGACCCATTTGCAAATAACATTACAGTAGATTCTATAAACAGTAAGGCAGCAAGCTATGTATACAATAGACATGATAATAGTGTAATGTCTAAGACTTTTGATAAGTCGTTTATATGGCAGTACCATGCAAGACCTAACACAACATCCCTACAAAACGAGGACATGATTAAACAATGTTTCTTTTTTGGATGCCAATTACTAATAGAAAATAACAGGGAGGGTGGTATAAGAAATGACTTCAAAAACTTTGGTTGCGAAGCATTCATGATGAAGCTAGACCAATATCCTGACTATGGAATCCCATCATCAGAATCAAATAAATCACTAGGAGTAAATTTATTAGAACAACACATAGAAAGAGAAGGAAGAGACAACAAAATATACTTCTCTGAGTTAATATATGATTTGATACGTTTTAATGTAAACGAAACAGAAAAATCTAACTTATCTATGGCAGCTATGTGGACACTTGTAGCATCTTATTATAAACAATACAACATAAAAACAGATACAAAAGCTATTCAAATAGGAGATTTCTTCAAAAAGAAAAAAATAGTATAATGTGGACAGACTTTTTTGACCGTATAGTAGTAATAAATCTACCCAAAAGAATAGATAGACTAATAGAAGTATCGCAAGAACTTGACAATTACGGAATTGAATTTGATTTAGTAGATGGAATAGAACATGAAAAAGGCGCAGAAGGACTAAGACAAACAGTAGAAAACATACTAAAAGATTCTATACAAAAGAAGCACAAAGCAATATTGATATTTGAAGATGATTGTTTATTCGTAGAACCAAAGGATGTAGTAGATAGAACAATGGAAGATGCCATAAAAGACTTACCTGAATATTGGCACATACTATACTTATCTGCACAAGCTACAGATGGCTTTAAAAGAAGACATTCATCCGCATTACTACAATTAGACAAGGCTTTTGCTACACATAGTTGGGCTATATCATTACAAGGTATGAAAGAAATCATTGCAGCAGGGCTAGAAGCCCCTATCGACAACTCAATAGTGAATAAGGTTCAACCAATGCAAAGATGCTTCATAACGTACCCAATTTTGACAACACAGAGGGCAGGAGTAAGCGACATAGGAAATACATTTATAGATTGGCATCCGTTTTTAATTGGTAGATATAATCAAAAATTAGCAGAATTAAAATGAAAAAAATATCCATAGCAATTCCATCATGGAATAGGTACGAAATGACATTAGAATCCTTTGCATCTGTAATGGATGACGAAAGAATAGAAGAGATAATTATTTCAGATGATGCAAGTGACATAGACTTGTATTATACACTAAAGGCAGCAGTAAGTAGTATGCCTAAAGTAAAAATATTTAGAAACAAAGAAAACCAAGACTGCTACAAGAATAAATGTATAGCTGCAAGTTTGTGTAAATCAGAATTTATAACCATATTTGACTCTGACAATCAGTTAAATAAAGAATATTTAGATGCAATTTATAATGAAGAATGGGATGAAAAGACTATTTTTGCACCATCATTTGCTAGACCGACATTTGATTATCGTGCATTTTCAGGGTTGACAATAACAAAAGAGAATATAAACGAATACTTTGATAAACCAATGTTTTCTACCATGCTTAACACAATGAATTTTTTTATAAATAGAAAACAATACTTAGATATTTGGGATGGTGAAGTAAACCCTGTGACAGCAGATAGTATTTATTTTAATTATTGTTGGTTAGCAGCAGGTAATAAAATAAAGGTAGTAGAAGGAATGGAATACGAACACTTAGTACATTCAGGAAGCCATTATGTAAATAATGTTTCTAGGACAGGTAACTTTTACGAAGAAGTAGAAACAAAAATAAGAAATATATGTCAATAGTTCAATCAAGAAGTTACGGAAGACTTGGGAACGTATTGTTTCAAATAGCTGCTGCTGCATCTTATGCGTTAAAACATAACCTAGAATTTTCTGTACCAAACGAAACTAATGATGGGTATTGGAATCCATTATATCTGCAACATTTACATAACGACAAATGGGTTAATGGAATAGAAGATATACTTGTAAACGAGAACGGATTCAGAGTTCAAGAAATTCCATTTGACGAACATTGGAGAGGGAAACAAATAGTTTTAAATGGCTATTGGCAGTCATGGAAGTACCTAGAAGAATACAGAAAAGAAATACTATACCTATTTGATTTAAGATGGAAACTAAAGCCACAGACTGCATCTATACATATTCGCAGAGGTGACTACTTGCATTTAACCGACAAGCACCCACCATACACATTAGAATACCTAAATGATGCCATTAATTATTTAATAAATAACACAGGAGTAGAAAACTTTGAAGTTTATTCAGACGATACGGCTTGGTGCTTAGAAAACTTGAACCACATACCAAATCTAAAAATAATTGAAACAGGAAATGAATTAGAAGATATGGTTGAAGCATCATGTTGTGCATTTAACATTTGCTCTTCTAGTACATTCTCTTTTTGGATTGCTTGGCTTAACAGAAACCCAAATAAAATTTGTATATTCCCTAAACTATGGTTTGTAGAGGGATATCATCTAGACACAACCAATTTACTTCACCCTGATTGGATAAAACTTTAACTATGTACGCATTAACAATTGAACCCGATAGTGTAATGTTTGACTTTGCATCATATTATGATATGGTAGCAGAAAGACTACCTGATAACTGTAAGATTGCAGAGGTAGGAATCGCTAATGGCAAATCAGCCATATACCTAGCAGAAAAAATATTGTCTTTAGGTAAAAAAATAGACAGATTTGTACTAATAGATTCCATGCAATATGGTGGTAATGTACAGATACAAACAATAGTAAATCACTTAGTAAAAAGTGGTGTAGGTGAAAGTTGTGAACTTATTATAAAAGGAAGCCTTGATGCTAGTTGCGAATTCCCTGATGATTATTTTGATTTTGTATTTATTGATGCATCACACGAATATGAATTAACAAAAGCAGATATAAGACTTTGGCACAGAAAAGTAAAAGGCGATTCGTTTATTTCAGGGCATGATTACAATGCAACAGATGTAAGAAATGCAGTAGATGAAGTACTACCTACATTTACAGTTTATGTCAACCAACAAAACCCAACAAAAATATTAGAATCTATTATAACAGATAATAATTGGGGTATTTGGGAGTATACAATTAATTGGCAAACTAAAAAAGTAATAAAATGAAAACAGCATTAGTTTTAGGTGGACATGGAATGATAGGGATGCAACTTGTTAAAAGACTTAAAAAAGAAGGGTTTTGGGTAAGGTCAGTAGACATAAAAGAACCTGAATTTAGCAAGTCAGAAGCAGACCAAAGTTTAATATTAGATTTAAGAAGTGAATTTAATATGTCTAGAGTTTTATTTTCTCCAAATCAATTAACTATTTCAGATAAAGAAAATTCTTTTGATGAAGTTTATATGCTTGCAGCGCAAATGGGCGGTGCTTTGTATGTCTTCAGTAAAGAAAATGATGCAGATATTATACATGATTCAGCTATAATGAACCTTCATGCAGCATCCATAGCAGCTAAATTAAGTGTTAAAAAATTATTTTTTAGTAGTTCGGCTTGTTGTTATTCAGAAAGACTTCAAGAAGATTTAAATAGTGCAGCATTAAAAGAAAATAGCGCATGGGAAGGTAAGCCTGATTCTGTTTATGGGATAGAGAAATTAATATCAGAACAAGTATATGATTCATATCGTAGAAATTATGGATTAGATGTAAGAATAGGCAGATTCCATAATATATTTTCAACAGAATGTACATACAAAGGAGGAAGAGAAAAATCACCTGCAGCAGTATGTAGAAAAGTTGCTGAAGCGAAGGATGGAGAATCAATTGAAATATGGGGAGATGGACTACAACAAAGGTCATTTTTATGGATAGAAGAGTGTTTAGATGGCATCAGAAAATTAATGGATAGTGATTATGTACATCCTGTTAATATTGGTTCTGACGAAATGATTTCCATTAATGATTTAGCAAAAATGGTTATTGAAATAAGTGGTAAAAATATTACAATAAAGAATGTAGAATCAAATGCCATTGGTGTTAGGGGAAGAAATAGTGATAATACACTTATAAAAGAAGTATTAGGTTGGACTCCAACACAACCGCTTAGAAAAGGTATGGAAAGTCTTTATTCATGGATTAATAAACAAGTATCATGCTAATACCATTACAACCAATACTAGAGAAATATAATATTAAACTTAATGGAGTTGCACATATTGGCGCACATTGGGCGCAGGAAAACTCTACTTACATTGAATGTGGATGCAAGGAGTTTTTGTATGTAGAACCTGTTAAACAAGCATTTGATATTTTAGTAGAAAAATTTAAGGATAACGATAATGTAATACTTAAAAATTTTGCAATAGGAAGTACACCATCAATAGGGGTAATGTATGTTGATACTACAAATCAAGGGCAAAGCAATAGTTTATTAGAACCATTAGTACACCTAGAACAACACAAAGAAGTAATATTTAATGGAGAACCTGAAGTAGTAAAAGTTGTGACACTAGATTCATTAAACATATCTAAAAACTTGAACCTATTGATGATAGATACACAAGGATATGAATTAGAAGTATTAAAAGGTTCTACTTCTGTATTGAATCAATTTGATTTATTATACATAGAAGTAAATAGGGAAGAAACATATAAGGGATGCCCTATGGTAGAAGAATTAGATGAGTTTTTAAAAGAATATAAATTTACAAGAGTAGAAACAAAATGGGCTTCTGACTACCATTCTTGGGGTGACGCTTGTTTTATATCAGAAAAATACTTACATTTGTAATAAAAAATGAATAATGCAAAAAATAGAAGAAAAAAATCAGATAAATTATATTTATTAAGAGAAATTGAGTTGATAAATAATATGACAGAAGATGACAGAAGTTCTATGTATTTATATATAAATTATTGTAAAAATACATGTATTGATGATTTAGAAGGGGAAATTTGGCACGATATTCCAAAATATGAAGGGTATTATAAATTAAGTAATTTTTTAAGAGTAAAAAGTATTATAAATAATAAAATAAGAAAACTTAAATTAAATAAAAGTAATTATTATGAATTATGTTTATTCTCAAATGGGAATAATAAATATTTTATATTTTCTAGGATAGTAGCATCTGTATTTCATCCAAACACTAATAATCTACCACAAGTTAATCATAAAAATGGTATTAGATGCGATAATAGAATATCTAATTTAGAATGGGTTACATCTAATACTAATATTAATCATTCTATTTTAGTTCTTGGGAATAATAAAAATTATAAAAAAATAGTGCAATTAGATAGAAGCGGTAATTTTATAAAAGAATGGGATAGTATTTTAAATGCAGCTATGTCATTAGGTAAAAAACCTGCAAATATTACAACAACTTGTATGAATAAATGCCACTATGCTTATAATTTTATATGGATGTATAAATATGATTATGAACTTAATGGGGTATCTAATAGGCATATAGATTTAAAATATAAATCGGTCATACAATATGATATTAATATGAATATTATAAAAAAATGGAATACTATTGTAGAGGCTGCGAATAGTCTAAATTTATGGAGCAATCAAATAAGTATGTGCTGTAAAAATAATAAAAAATCATGCGGAGGATTTAAATGGTCATTTTAATATAATTATATGATAGAAGTTCCACAGGAATTTAAGCCTACAATTTTTACGGTGTACCCCTACGAAAATGAAATTATTTTTGAAGAATGGGTATTAATGCAATTATTGCCTGAAACCAATCGTGAATATCTACCTGTAATGTGGACATCTTATCAAGTAAATCATAATTATGGAAATGATGTAGAAGCACTATCAAGACTTCAGAATTTTATAAACGAATTACCAAAGGACAAAAAGTATTGGACAATTGTTCAGTATGATGATGGTATTTTAGTAGATGTTTCAGCAATAGATTTGTTACAGTTTAGTATGAGTAAGAATATAGGTATTCCAATTCCTTTATTATCTATGCCACATTCATATGTACCTACTAAAAATAAAAATTACATCGCATCATTCATAGGCACACATACACATCCAATAAGAGAAAAAATATTCAACATAACTAGCAAGGGTTATTATATATCTGATGCAGCACATAATACAGCAGAATTCTGTAAGATAATATCAGAGTCTAACTTTGGTTTGTGTCCTCGTGGTTGGGGTCTCAATAGTTTTAGAGTAGGGGAATGTATGCAATATGGTACAATACCCGTTTATATATCAGATGAGTTTGTCATACCATTCGATTTAGATTTCTCAGAATACGGGATATTAATACCTGAATGCGATGCTGATAACATTGAAAAAATACTGAAAAGTTACACCCCATTGCAAATAATTGATATGCAAGATAAGTGTAAGCAAGTTTATCAAGAATATTATACATACGCAGGGGCTTTAAACAAAATTATGAAATATCTTGAAAGCTAATATTATTCATAGCATATATTATCAAGAACGATTGCCTAGACTTTTAAACGAATTGTCTAGTAATGGTATAACTGATTATGAATTATGGGAAGGTATAATTGACCAAAAATCAAGTCAAAAAGGTATCAATCAAAGCCACAAGCAAATTGTAGAGTATGCACAACTAGCAAAATGGGATGAGGTATTAATAATGGAAGATGATGTTAGATTCTGTGGAGAAGGTTCATTTAAATATTTCTTACAAAATAAGCCTGAATCATTTGACATTTATTTAGCAGGCATATACATGGGAGAAATATTACCTGATAACACAGTAAAAACATTCTCAGGACTTCATTGCTACATAGTACATTCTAAGTTCTATGAAAAGTTTTTATCTACACCAATCGATGCACATATTGACAGGGCTTTATCTGAGTTGGGTGAGTTTAAAGTTTGTAACCCTTTTGCAGCAATTCAATATAATGGATTCTCTTCCAACACTAGAAAAGAAGAAAATTATGATTATTTACTAAATAATCGGGAATTATATGGTAATTTTGTACTATAAATATATTTATTTGTTTTTTTAACAAAATTTTAAGTACTTTGGGTACGGATTAAAATTCCTTAACATTGGCAGAGAACAATTTATACGGATACCCTGATTCACAGATAGACCCAAGGTTGAAAAACTACGATTGGATTCTTCAGTTTGTGAAAGCAGCATACTACGACAATAGAGGGTTTATTCCTTCTACACCTCTTAATTCAGGGCAATCAAAAATGCAGGAGATTAAGGAGTATGCGCTTGGGCAACAAAGTATTAATAAGTACAAGAAAGAACTTCTTGCCGATGAACAACAAGATACTACTTGGCAAGCAATAGATTGGACACCTTTAGCATTATTACCTAAGTACAGGGAAATTGCTATTTCTAAGATGTTCCAAGAGAAATACGACATTCAAGCATTCGCAGTAGACCCATTAGCAAAAAGCGAAGAAGATGATTATTTTAACAAGATGAAGGTTAAGATAATGCTTCGTGAGGAAGCTATGAAAATGGGTGATGCAGGTAAAGAAATAGCAGACAACCCTATTTTAAAGCCACAGCAAGGTGAACCACAAGACATGGAACAACTAGCTATGGAACAGAACTATGGCTACAAGCACATCATGTCAATGGAAGCAGAAGAGTTAAATACTCTTATAATGCAACAAAATGATGGCGAAGAATTAAGAAAAAGAACTGTTGAATATTTATACGATTTCGGTATTGGTGGGTATACACAATGGATTGATGAGAATGGCATGGTAAAAGTGAGGGAAATTAATCCTGAACAATTAGTAATGTCTTATTGTTCTAAGAATAACTTTTCTGATTTAACACATTGGGGAGAGATTATTGAGGTTTATGTAGGTGACTTAGCCCCATACTTTACAGAAGAACAATTGAAAACAATAGTACAAAGTGTAGCAGGTAAGTATGGCAACCCATCTAACTTTGCATACGGTGCTGACTTGTCTAAGTATTGGAACAGATTTAAGGTACTTGTATTAGACTTTAAATTTTTGTCATGGAATACAACTTACTATAAGAACGAGATTGACGGAAGAGGTAACACAAGATTTAATAAAACTAAGTTTCAGACAATAGGTGCTGATGGAATACTTAGAGATGAATATAAAGAACCATTTGAAGAAACAGGTTCTAAAGGAAATGAAGACCCTAAGTTTATGGATATTACTAGAAAAGTAATGTACAAATGCAAGTGGCTTATCCAAACTGATTTCATGTACGATTATGGTTTGTCCGAGAATATGGTTCGGAAACCATCATCATGGTGGGATACTACCTTAGATGTACAATTGTATTCATGGAATTTTTACAAAATGAAGTTCTCAGGTATTACCGAAAGACTAATACCACTAGAAGACAAGGCTTGTTTGACATGGTATAAATTGCAGAATTTAACTAACAAACTTGTACCTTATTTAATAAACTTGGATTTGACTGCTTTTGAAGGAGTAAACTTTGGTAAGGGTGGTGGAAATGCCACCCCATCAGAGATTATTGATTTCATATTTACTAACTTTGTAGTTCCGCACAGAAGCCATGACTTATTAAGGCAGAACCCTAACTACAAGCCTGTAAGTATCGAAGCTAGTGGACAATTAGCCCTATTTACTCAGTTATATGAAGACTTAAACAATACTATCGCTATGATGCGACAAGTATCAGGTTTAAATGAAGTAACAGATGCTAGTACACCTAATTCTAAGAATCTTAATTCTACTAACGCAGCAGCAATGCAAAGTACAAACAATGCGTTATTTCTTATACAGAATGCTGACAAACAATTGATAGTAAAATTAGCTGATGCTAATATCGCAAAAGGACAGATAGCAGTTAAGTTAGGAAAGGTTTCAGGGTATAGAAAAGCATTAGGACAAGAGACAGTAAGTTTCTTACAAATTAATCCTAATATATCTAACCATGAATTTGGTATTTTCTTAGAGGATGCACCATCTGAAGAGCAAAGACAAATGTTTTGGCAAAACCTAAACAACAAGGAATATCAAGGACTAATAGAACCTGAAGATAAGATACTTATAATGAGTGTTAGAAATCTTAAACAGGCAGATATTGTCCTAGCATATAGAATCAAAAAACGCAAAGAAGCAGCGCAAGCAGCTAAAATGCAAGAGATTCAAGCACAACAACAAGGACAAGCGCAAATACAAATGCAGGCTGAACAAATGAAGCAACAAACACTTCAAATGCAAAGTCAATTAGCAATTCAACTTGAAAACTTGAAAGGAGAATGGCTTTGGAGAATAGAAAGCATGAAGAAAGAAAACGATGCCAACGAAGCACATATCCAAGCCCAAAGTAAAATAGTAGCAAATCAAGTAATGGCAAAAGCTAAAACTGATTCAGCTAACATTGCAGCAGGTAGTCATATTACAGGTACACACATGAAAAACCAAGCCGATATGGCAATGACTGAAATGAGTAACGAAACCAAAAAACAAACCAAAAAATAACCAATATGGAAGAAGTAGTTGTAGAACCAATAGTGGCAGCAGAACCAATAGCAGATGTTAAACCTTCGTTTAGTGCAACTGTATTCGGTAATGAACAACCTGCCGTACAAGATGCCCCTGTGCATCCTACAGAAGTACACCAAGAATCAACACAAGAAAACCAAGTACAATCTGAACCTGTAATAGATGAAGATGGTGTAAGTAGTTTCTCAATGCCTAGCTATGGCGATGAACCTGCAACAGCAGAAGCAACCGCAGAAGCTAATCTTGCATGGAAAGAAGCACTTAAACAAGCAGATAGAAAAGAAGTATTAAAAGAACTAGGATTAGATGATTTTGATATTGAATTCTCAGAGTTTAGAAAGAATGGTAACGACCCATACAAGTACTTAGAAGCAAAATCATTTGATTGGGAAAAAGTTTCTGATTTAGATATCGTTATTGAAGACTTTATCAAACAATACCCAACATTTGATTCAAACCAATTAGATAGACTAATATCTAAAAAATATGGTTATATCGATGGTGGAGATGAGGAAGATAATGCCGATGCATTAATTCTAATGAAAGCAGATGCGCATCTATCAAGACAACAAAGAATAGTAGAACAAAAAAACTTCAAAATACCGCAAAGTCCACAAGAGGTGGCTAGTAGTAAAGTAGAACAGTTATATGCAGAACAACAGGAAATGGCTATGCAAAATTATCAGCAGCAGGTTAATTTCTACAAATCGCATGAGGCTACGCAAAATCTAGTACAATCCAAAAGAGTTGGAGTTGAAATAGGTGGCGATAAACCTTTTTACTTTAGTGTAGACAAGCCTGAATTGATAACAAAAGCAATTACCGATGGGGAATTATGGCAAAGAATAACCGCAGTCAATCCGCAAGAGGCTGATGCTGCTAAGTTAATTCCTGATGTGGCTAAACTTCAAAAATTAGTCATTGCCGCTATGAACCCGAATTATGAAAAAGACTTGGTAAACTATGGCAAATCTTTGGGTTTGAAAAACATAGTTGAAGAAGGTCAAAATGCTCGCAAACCAAATGGTACTGTTCCCACCGTATCAAATGATTCCCCGTCTATGGCTTGGGGAAGGGCAACACAATCAAACTTTGGTGGGAGGAAATAATTTTTAATGCCCTAAAACAAATATAATGGCAACTTCACAAGGTATATTAAATAAACAGTATGTCTCTTCATTGGATTCTTTCCTTGATACAAGAGAGATTAATAAATTGGTAACAGATGTTCAGAATGAAGACAATCTTACCGACATTTTACAATTAGCTAGCCGTAAAAAGCCAATCGCTACAGGACAACCTTTCTACAATACTTATGTAAATGATAAGTTATTCTTTTTACTTGATACCACAGGTGGTACTGTAAACGGAAGCGGAACTGTATCTGTAAACTTTACTTGTACTGCAGCTACTTCAGGC
>CAIJZF010000040.1 GCA_903825095.1 uncultured Bacteroidota bacterium
ATACCTATGTCAGCTTTTTATCATGATGCCACGGATAACAAAGTCATAAGATTATGCTTTGCTAAAAAAGAAGCTACACTAGAAGCGGCGGCTGCTTGTTTACAAAAATTATAAAATAACATAAAACCTTTTTATTTTATGTTAGCTATTCGCAGTCAATTTTCAAATCATTTTAAGGATAGTCCTGCCTTCGTCGTAAAATCACCAGGACGAATTAATTTAATAGGAGAACATACCGATTATAACCATGGCTTTGTACTACCCGCAGCCATTGATAAATACATTGAAGTAGCCATAGGCAAAAGAACCGACGGCGCTATACATATGGTAGCCCTGGACTTAGGAGAAACCATTATATTACCTATTCATAACTTAGCGCCTCATGCTACACAATGGGTGAATTATATTATTGGTGTAGTGGAACAAGTGTTAAATTATTTAGCTAGTGTTGAAAATAATTTATCTGGTAATGAAACAAAGCTAGCTGCTGGTTTTAATATCTGTATACAAGGCAATATTCCACTAGGTGCTGGCCTTTCAAGCTCTGCTGCTTTAGAGTGTGCTGTATTGTTTGCATTGAATGAATTGTATGGCTTATCGCTTAGCAGAATGCAAATGGCATTAATGGCACAAGATGCAGAACATACATTTGCAGGGGTAAAATGTGGCATAATGGATATGTTTGCAAGTTTGCATGGACAAAAAAACAAAGCCATTTTACTTGATTGCGATAGTTTAGCCTTTACTTATTACCCCATTGAATTAAAAGACTACTCTATTGTTTTATTCGATACTCAAATTAAACATGTATTGGCATCCTCTGAATATAATACCCGCAGGTTAGAATGTGAGCAGGGCTTAAAAATAATTCAAGAAAAATATCCTAGCGTAAAAACCTTCAGAGATATAAGTATGGAACAAGTAGAAGCCTGTTTGGTTTCTAAGATTTATCAAAGATGTAAATATGTGGTGGAAGAAATTACTCGCGTTCAATTAGCTGTGCAAGATTTAGCTAAGGGCGATATGCAGGCCTTTGGTAAAAAAATGTTCGAGACCCATGAAGGATTATCCAAATTATACGAAGTGAGTTGCCCTGAATTAGATTACTTAGTGGAAGCTGTAGCTAGTAATGAAAATGTATTAGGTGCTAGAATGATGGGAGGGGGCTTTGGAGGTTGTACAATTAATATTATTAAAAAAACAGCGGTGGAAGAAATAACAAAAGAATTAAGTGCTAAGTATAATCAAGCAATGCATAAAGAATTAAGCTATTACATTACAAGTATTGAAGACGGGACTCATTTAGTAGCTTAAAACTTACTTATCAGTAACTAAGCATAAAAAAACCAGCTCTTTTTATTTCGTTGAAAAACTATACAGCGTCGTTTGTTGATAGGTTTCACCTGGTTTTAGTACAGTACTTGGAAAGCCAGGCTGGTTAGGGCTATCAGGGAAGTGTTGCGTTTCTAAAGTAAGTGCATAATGCTTATTATAGACAAGCCCTTTTTTAGTACCTGTTAAAGTTCCATCTAAAAAATTACCTGAATAAAATTGAAGGCCTGGTTCAGTAGTAGCTACTGTTAAATATCTTCCACTATTAGGTTCGTATACATTCGCAATTTCTTCTAAACCAGCTGCTTTATTTAAAACCCAGTTATGGTCATAGCCTCCTACAACTTTATCTATATCTAGTCCTATTTTTTTAGGGCTGGTAAAATCCATGGGTGTTCCTTTTACTTCTACTAATGCTCCTGTTGGAATTAATAAACTATCTACAGGTGTATACTTGTCTGCTTTAATTTGTAGAATATGATCATATATAGTGGGCGACTTGCCTGCGCTTAAATTAAAATAAGCATGGTTGGTCAAATTAATCACTGTGGTTTTATCAGTGCTTGCAGTATATTCTATTTTAATTGCATTATTAGAAGTTAATGTATACACTACTTCTACTTTTAAATTTCCTGGATAACCCTCTTCGCCATCCTTACTTAGATATACTAATTGAATACTGCTATCACCAGCTAAGGGCTTCGCATCCCATAAAACTTTATCAAAACCTTTTAAACCACCATGTAATGATTGACCATTGTTATTCAAAGCTGCATTGTACTGAACACCGTCAATAGTATAGGTTCCTTTAGCTAATCTATTGGCGTATCTACCAATTAGTGCACCAAAATAAGGATTGCCTTTTTGTAAATAACTATCGAATTTTTCATAGCCTGTAAGTACATCGCCATAGCTACCATCCTTGGCCTGGGTAATTATTTTAGTAAGTATACCACCGTAATTAATAATACCCACCTGCATTCCAGCAGCATTAGTTAAAGTATATTCAGTAACCGCCTTGCCTTCATAGCTTCCTACATTTTGCTGAACTATAGAAATAGCCTCCTTGCTAGGGCCAAAAGAACAAGCAAAATGAAAAACTGATAAGAAGAAAACCATGATTAAGTTAGCTACTATATTTTTTTTCATTTTGCTTGATTTATTTTTTAATTAATACCAAGAACCATTAATAGTTTCATCACCATTCGCATTATTGTTTGCGATTCTTCTTTTTTGATTCTTTCTATGTATAAATGTAGTAATAAACATTAAAGGAATAAAAATAAAGGTTAATGGAGGAATACCTAATATGCTTATCCATTTACCACCAAAATGACGGCGCATGGGGCGGCGTAAACGCTCTGCAATAATATACATAGCGGGTACAATGAATAAGGTCATGAAAAAGGCGAAGGCCAATCCATAAATAATGGTCCAACTCAATGGCTTCCAGAAAGCAACGTTATCACCACCAAAGAAAATATGTGGGTTTAACTCGCTAAATAAAGTAACGAAGTTGATATTAAAACCAATGGCAATTGGTAAGAAACCTAGGATAGCTGCAAGGGCTGTTAATAGTACAGGAATAATTCTTGTCTTTCCTGCTTGAATAACGGCCCCTCTTGTTTTATAGCCTCTTGATCTTAACTCATCGGCAAATTCAATCACTAGTATTCCATTTTTCACCACAATACCTGCAAGCCCTACAATACCTAAGCCTGTCATTACACCAGATACTTTCATTCCAAATATAGAGAAGCCTAAAAGCACACCTATAATACTAAATAAAATTTCTGTTAAGATAATCACCGATTTAGAAATAGAGTTGAACTGTAATACTAGTGTAAACAAGATTAACATTAAAGCAATCACCAAGGCCTTACCTAAAAATGCTACTGTTTCTAATTGTTGTTCGTTCTCACCAGTTTGTTTAACAGTCACTCCTTCAGAAATACCTTTAAAGTTGCCAATGTATTGAGCAATAACAGCGTTAACAGCCGTTGGATTAAAACCTTGGTCTGTTTGAACATTCGATCTTAATTGAATTAATCTTTTTTGATTTTTTCTATTAATGCTACCAAAGGTGTTGGTTGGTTCTACTTTTACCAGTGAGCTAATTGGAATATTTTTAACCATTCCTCCTGCTGCCATATCTCTAAAAGATAAACGCATGTTCAGTAGATCTACTAAATTATTTCTTTGTAACTCTTCGTTTCTTAATTGAATTTTATATTCATCCTTACCATCTTTAATTTTAGAAACTTCTTTACCAAATAAGGCAGTACGAATTTGCATACCTACTTGTGCACTGCTTACCCCTTCAATCAAAGCGCGGTCTCTATCAATAGTTAAGGTTAATTCAGGATTCACTAAATCTACATCCATCTTTAATCCATCAATACCTGGAATTTGTGCAGCGTCTAAATAATTTTTCAAACCCACCGCTGTTTTTACTAATTTGTCAAAATCCTCTCCTTGAACTTCTATATTCACTGGAGGGTCGGTAGGAGGTCCGCTTGATTCTTGTGTTACTGTAAACTCAGCACCAGGAATGCCTTTCATCTCTGCACGAATCGCATCTAAATAAGGCTCCGTTGATTTACCATGACGTTTTTCATACTCCACAAAGTTTACTTGAACACGACCTAATTCAGATCTAGTACTTCTATCCCCACGCATTGGATCGCCTGCACCTACTGCCACATTGGTAATAATACTTTCCACTAGAGGATTCTTTTTATCATTATCCATTTCTAAAGCCTTGGCTACTTTATGTTCTACAATTTTAGTTATAGAATCGGTATAGCTTACTTTACTACCTACGGGTAATTTCAAATAAACATAAACTTGGTTAGGATCTCCTTTAGGAAAAAATTCAATACCCACTCTGCCAGTACTTATGCTTATACCAAAAAACACAAAAGAAAATATTAATAAAACAAAAGTGCCTATTAATAATTTCACTGGTCTCCAACCATTTAAGGCACGGCGTAAAATACGCTCATAGGTATCCATTAATTTAGGAAGTGTATTGGTCTGAAACTTTTCAATTAAATCGGTAATAAAATATTTATTGGCTACTACCAATATCATAAAGAAGATCAATAAATTACCTAAGAAGGTAAAGCCCATTAAGTCTAATAAAATACCTATACCAATAGGAATCCAGAAACCTTTTTTCTTAAACATGGCCGATTTAGGCTCCTCTGATTTTACTTCTTCATGGTTCATAAAATCTACTGCAAATACAGGGTTCATGATAAAGGCTACTACCAATGAAGCAGCTAAAGTGAATATTAACATAGCTGGTAGGTAAATCATAAACTTACCAATAATACCAGGCCAGAATAGTAAAGGAAAGAAAGGTGCTAAAGTGGTAATCGTACCTGCTAATACAGGAACAAATACTTCACCTGCCGCCATTTTAGCGGAAGTAGTAGCGGTTAATTTTCCTTTGCCATGAACAAAAATTCGGTGTGTGTTTTCAATAACCACAATGGCATCATCTACTATAATACCTAAACCAAATAAGAGGGCAAATAAAACCATGAAGTTTAAAGTAATATGCGAGCCTACTAATACATCACCGGCAGGTAATAATACAAAGGCCACAAACATACTCAAGGGAACCGACAAGGCCACAAAGAAGGCATTGGTCACACCCATAAAGAACATTAACACCACCAACACTAAAATAAAACCAATGACAATAGAGTTCACTAAGTCTGTAAAAGAACTTTTAGTTCTAATACTTGTATCACCTGAAATTACCAATTTTACATCTTTCGGTATATCATTGGCAATAGCATCTGCTACAATTTTCTTCACTGCATCGGTAGTGGCAATTAAGTTTTCACCATTACGCTTTACAATATTTAAGGTAAGTACATTCTTACCATTCAAACGTGCAAAGCTTTCATTCTTCTTTACGGTATCTTTAATGGAAGCCACATCTCTTAAATAAATGGGTGCACCGCTTGAATTACGCACTATAATATTAGCAATATCATTTGCATTTTTTAATTGACCCTTTAATTGTAAGTTACGATTCATCGTACCTACTTCTAATAAACCACCCGACAAGTCAAGGTTCTCTCTTTGAATAGCAGCGCTGATATCATCAAAAGTGATACCCGAACTTTGCATTCTATAATTATCTACATTAATTTGAAATTCTCTTTCAGGGGCACCTACTAAATCAATTCTATTCACTTGTGAAATGCTTTCTAATTTATCTTTTAAATCGTCGGCATATTTTTTTAATTGAACAGGGCTATAGTTACCACTAATATTCACATACATAATAGGCATGTCACTGATATTTAATTCAATGACCCTAGGCTGTTGTGTTAAATCATTAGGCAAATCTGACTTGGCTTTATCCACCGCATCTTTCACTTTTTGCAAAGCAATTTCTGGCTTTACATCTGTGCTAAATTCTACGGTAATCGCTGAAAAATCTTGTTGAGAGGTAGAAGTGAATTTGCTAATTTTTACACCACTAATACTCTTGATTTGTTTTTCAATAGGACGCGTTACTAAGTTTTCTATATCCTTAGGGGAGTTACCTACATATACTGTTTGCACAAATACATTAGGAATAACTACTTCAGGGAAATTCTCTTTAGGAAGTGTAAGGAATTGATAAATTCCGCCTAAGCTAAGAAATAACATCACTAAATAAATAGTGGTCTTATTGGTAATAGCCCAAGAAGTAGGTTTAAATTCTTTGAACTTTTCTTTTATATTTTTTATTGTCGACATAAGAATCTATTAAGCTTTATTTTTTTAATTATTTATCTGAGGTCGTAATGTTTTGGCCATCAAATAAAGTCTGATATCCTTCTGTGATTACATTGTCACCTGCTACTAAGCCTGTTAAAATTTCAATGTTATTGCCATAGTATTGTCCTACGGTTACTGCTTTTTTACGTGCCATTAATTTTCCATTTTCCATTACGGCTACATAAATGAATTTACCCTTCTCATCGTTTTGTAATAAATTAATAGGAGCGCTAATCGCATTCTTTTTTTCGTAGTCTTTAATTTTTACTTGTACTAATTGGTTAGGGCGGAAATTTTTATCAATAGGTAATTTAGCTTCTACATAAAAACTTCTACTAAGGGGATCTATCACATTGCCTACTACAGATAATTTTACATCAATCACTTTTTGAATATCTGGAAAGTTTAAACTTGTTTCAGTACCTACTTTTACTTTACCTGCATAATTTTCAGGTATCATAGTGGTTAACTTTAAACGAGATGTATTTACAATTTTAATTTGACCAGGACCCATAAAAAGATCACCCACTTTCACATTCACTTCCTCTGCCACACCGTCCACATCGCTACGAACGCTAGTATAAGCCAATTGATCACGTACCATACCTAATTGCTCCGTAGCCGCTTTTAATTGACTAGCCAAGGCTTCTGCATTGGTTTTAGCCGTTAATAATTGTATTTCACTACCAATATTTTGATCCCATAAATTCTTTTGTTTCTCATACACGGCCTTAGCTAATGCAGCTTGAGATTTTACAGTTTCAATATTTTGACTTGCTGCAGCTGCACTTTGTTTAATTAGGCTATTGTCCAATTGTAATATTATTTGACCTTTTGTAACCATGTCTCCTCTTTTTACAAATAAGGCTTTTACTTGACCGCCACCTGCACGAGGGGTTACAAAAGAAACGCTTTCAGATTCTACCTTTCCTTGTAGTTCAATATAATGGGTGAAATCTTGCGTGGCAAGAGGAGTTACTGCAACAAGTATTGATTTTGCTGTTTCTGCACCACCTGCTTTCGCAATAGCTGCTTCCAATGAAGCAATTTTTGCATTCAAACTAAGGCTTTCTTTTTTCAAAGAAGCTAAACTTGCTTTTTGCTTTTCTAAGCTAGTTCCACCACCGCAGGCAATGGCGAATAAAATTAAAGTACTTGTTAAGACTGTAGAGATATTTTTCATTATTGTTATTTTAATATTTTTATTAGATCTTGAATTTTATAATTTTCCAGTGGCTTTTAATAAGTCTACTTTTGAAATTAAAGCGGTGTAGAGTGCATTCATGTAATTATTCTGCGCACTTACTAAATCGGCTTGTGCAGCAGAAATTTCTGTATTAGAACCCGTGCCTGCTTCAAATTTCTTTTTTGTTTGTTGATATACATTTTCAGCTAATTGCATATTCTTTTTTTGGAATTGCACCGTAGCTACCGATGACATATAATTTAATTTCGCTTGTGTGATTTCGTTGTCTATATTATTTTTTAAAGCAACTATTTGATTTTCTATTTGCTTTAATTCAATCTTCGTTCTTTTCACTCTTGCCTCTCTAGCAAAGCCATTGAATAAGGGAAGATTCACGTTTAAACTTACTAATGAAGTAGTAAACCAGTTGCCACCTTCAAAAAAATCAAATGTAGAACGTTGCGCATTTTTAGAATAAGCCCCAGACATACTTACTGTAGGTAAATAACTTAATTGATAACGCTTCACATTATAATCTGTTAACTTTCTTACAGCGTTGATGTATTGAAAATCTTTTCTTACGCCATACTGAAAATCATTTTCTACTAATACATCGGTACTTAAACTTTGTTCATTAATGACATCAGTCAATTCAAGACTATCTTTCACTGGCATGCCCATTAACATCTTTAATCCCATAAAACCAATGGCTACAGCGTTATTTGCTTTAATTTTTTCGGTTTGTAAATTGTTTAATTGAACACTTACTTTATCTACATCTAATTTCTCTGCAAAACCATTCTTATACATGATTTGCGCATCTTTAGCTAGTTTATTTAAACGCTCAATATTGGCATCTAAAATGTTTATCTGTGTTTTACTTGCCGATAACTGGTAGTATATTTTATATATATTCGTTTTAATCGCTTCTTCCGTGACTGCTGCATTTTTTCTTTGCATATCTAAAGAAGTTTCACGTGCTTGTAAGGCTACAAAAACTTGACCATCAAAAAGTAATTGTTGAAAATTAGCGCCATAGTTCGCATTGAACTTTGTACCAAACTGAACAGGGATAAAGGTACCTGCTGCGCCGCCAAATATTTGTGCGGGTAATAATGAGGTAGGTATTTTTAAATAATCGGTACCACTTACATTTGTTCCAATAGTCGGATAAGCAGCTGCTGCAATTTCTCTATTGGTTTGCACTTGTACATCTATGGCTAATAAAGAATTTTTTACTTGTACATTATTTTTTTGCGCAAAGGCCACACAATCATTTAATGAAAAAGAATGTAAGGGTTTAATTTCTGTTTGCGCATAAAGTTGTTGGCTTTGAACAATAACAACTAGTAGGAGGAATAGATATTTCATTTTATATATAATTTTGCTTTTGTATTTTATTTTGAATTAGTTAATTTATAGGCGTCCATTAATTTATGACCTTCTAAAGTGGCTACTCCATAAACAAAGTGTTCAATAATTTGTAAGTTCACTTTTAGCATATCAAATTTGGAAGGATGAAAAACATATATATTAAAAGGAATCAAACTTGTTTCTAATCTGTATTTAGAAAGAATGGTTACATCCACATCTTTTCTATACAAACCTTCTGCAATGCCTTTTTCTAAATTTTTGCTAATCATAGAAAAAATAAAATCGTCTTTATGGTTTTTAATTTTCTCAAAGGCCAAAGGATAATATTTTTCAATCTCAAATAAGGCAAGGGGATTCATTCTATTAAACAT
>CAIJZF010000041.1 GCA_903825095.1 uncultured Bacteroidota bacterium
GTAAGAGGTCGCTTTTATCTTTAACACAATGTTATATTTATTGCTAAACGTTTTAAATTGCTTTAGATGCGAGGCAGAGGAAATTTTTTCGACCAAAATGTACGAATAGTACTTTGCGGGAGAAAAAATTTCCTCTAACGAAGCAGATGAAGTGATTTAAGACGTTTAGTGAGATACGTAGGGAAGGAGACCCATGAATCTTGAACGCTTGATAGCATTTGCAAGTGAACGCTGATTCTTGGCTGTAAGACCAGTCTTGCGACGGTTAAGAATACGAGCATGTGGGTTCAAAAACTTTGCAAGAATTTCTGTATCCTTGTAGTCAATGAACTTTATATTGTTTTGGTTAAAGTGATCTTGTTTTTTCATAGTAATAGATTTTAGATGTTAGACACTAGATTTTAGATTGATACAAATTCTTAATGTTCTAAATAATTTTGTTTATATTGCTTACGGGTTTTAAACGGACAATAGTGTTGTAGATACGAGGCAGAGAAACTTTTTTCGACCAAAATGTACACATAGTACATTGCGGGAGAAAAAAGTTTATCTAACGAAGTAGATGCAATACTAGTGGCTGTTTAAAATGGGATGTCGTCTACGTTAATGTTGGAATCGCCATAGTCTATGGTCTCCAAATCCGGCGCTGCACTCGCAACTGGTGTTGCATTCGCTACAGGATGCCCACCATCAACTGACGGCCCCGTTGTTCCACCTGATTTAGGACCGAATTGAACTGAATCTGCAATAATTTCTGTACGATACTTTTTCTCACCTGAGACTTTATCATCCCATGAGCGTGTCTGTATACGTCCTTCTATCATTACACCTTGTCCCCTTTTAAGGTACTGAGCACTAGTTTCTGCTTGTCTTCCGAATACTACTATATTGTGATATTCAACTTGCTCTTGCTTAGCCCCTGCCGCATCTTTATAGATACGGTTAGTTGCTAAAGAGAAGTTAGTTACAGCAGTTCCATTAGGAAGAGATTTCTGTTCTGGGTCACGAGTAAGGTTTCCGTAAACAAATACTTTGTTTAAATACATAGATTTTTACAGCTGTTGGCTTTTAGCCTTTAGCTATTAGCTTAGTAATTGAATTCAGATTAGCTAATGCCTAATGGCTACCAGCTAATGGCTGTCTTAAGTGTAATCCTTATTTAGTTTCCTCGCTAGCTACTTCTTCAACTACAACCTCTGGTGCAATTTCTGCAAAAATTTCAGGAACAGAA
The DNA here is from genome assembly GCA_903825095.1 of uncultured Bacteroidota bacterium. The sequence continues at coordinate 1,232 of CAIJZF010000041.1, forward strand.
TCAATTATAAGCTCAGGTTCTTTAGTTGTATCAATGTTGATATCATCTTCATTATTTACTAAAGATTCTGCTTTTATAACTGGAGCACGCTTTGTATAAACAGTATTCTCACGAACAGTTGATACAATCATAAAGCGCACAATTTCTTCATCGAGTTTAAGGCCTTTTTCAAGCTCCTTAACTTTAGAGCCTTCCATTTCGAATTTTATCCATCCAAAATATCCGACATTGAAACGAACATTCATGTTATTAACAACGCGTGTCATTTCATAAGCAAGCTCACGCATATACGGAGCTTCTTCTGAAATGAAGCTACCTCCTAGGGTAGCAATAGACTGCTTGATCGCGTTTCCTTTCTCAAGCGCCGCACTTTCATCTAGTTTGTTATCAAAGATGAAAGAAATCTCATAAACTCGGCTGTCTACTATGGTTTCATTTATTTCAGTCATAGTCCCATACTCTAACACGAAATTAGTCAAAAGAAAAGGCCTGAGTGCTGGTGGCAGTCGGCCTTATTCTCCATCAAATCCTTACCTTGTTGGCTTTTGGACTTTTAATTCCCTTGTGAATAAATAAAATATCCTTTTACTGTGAGATACGGCAAATAGGACAATTATAACCCACAAAAAGGAGCAACCGAGCGAGAGGATTATATACATGAGGAGGTCGTTAAAATCGAAAGCTATTATGTTTTTTACGTCCTCAATAGAAAGCACCTCAGAAATCAAAAGAACAGCCGCGAATATGGGGGTTAAAAGAATCTGTGAAGCCCCTATATTTCTAAACAAATTGAATGCAACCCTGTCGCTATCTGTAGCCTGTTGTAATAATTTGCCTGTATTTTTTTCACAAGGTAAATGAAAAACTTGTCGAAACAAAGAATTCAAAAACCTTGCAAAAGCTCTACCGACATAAAAAACAACATAAACAACAAGAACACTTTGAGTAAAAGCTATCATAGAACACCTCTCTTTAATTGTTTAACAGAATTCTACTACTAGTATTATTTAATTACAAGTAGAAAAGGAAAGGTCTGATTGCTTGCATGCAATCAGACCTTATCTGCTTAATACCTACAACAATGGATCAACTACTTGATAGCTTTCACCGTCTCATAGCTTTCTCCATTAGAAGCAGCATTGTGTTGGCGCCATTTTGGCTTAATAATGACACCTGTGATTTTTGGATGAAATGTCCCATCATCATTGAATAGAACAAGAACATTCCAATCATTCTTTTTGGCCTTGGTAATCTCCGAGGCAAATGTCGACGCTCTTGGCAGAACAAATTTCTGCTCAACAACTCGGAAATTTATCACGCCGTGTCCACAATTTTCGTGAAAACCCTTAACGAACCCGGACACATGGGTACGCGTTGGTCTTTTGCTCTCAGTAGCCATGTTGCCCTCCTTTCGTTTGGTTGATGGGTGTACTGGCTGACTTTATAGTGCGCGTTTAATAGACAAAAGTCAATATATTTTTTAAAGACCCTTATTTAAATGATTTACCGTTCTTTCTAATATATTAAAGGCTACTTTTGCCATAGGCTTGTCATTATCAAGGCTTGGGTCAATCTCAGTTATTTCAAAACAGCAAACTTTATCACTTTTCATTAATCCAATAATTATTTCTGTCGCATCTATTTCTTTTAAACCGTCCGGTACTGATATTCCAGTACCCTTGCTTACTGACGGATCAAGTGAATCAACATCAAATGAAATATAAATATAATCACAAGCAAAAAGAGTACTTAAAATTTTATCTACAACTTTTTCTATTCCTAAATCTGTAATTTCTTGAGATGCAATTACTGGTAAATTATATTTATCTATTAAAAATTTTTCCTGCTCTTCATAATCACGAAGGCCAACATAAACTAAATCTTCGTAATTAATTTTAGGACAAATCTTTCCTAAATTTTTTAATTTTTCCCATTCATTAAAAATATTCTCACCTATTTCTCTTACTTTCTTTTCTGAATTATCCATTCCCAATGAGGCAAGTACTGGCATCCCATGCATATTTCCTGTTGGGGTAGTATATGGCGAATGCAAATCAGAATGAGCATCAATCCAAATAACTCCAATCCTTTTATCTTTATGTGCCATTTTAATTCCTGCGATAGTTCCAATTGAAGTGCTGTGGTCACTACTTATAACTAGTGGGAAATTTTCTTCATCTAAAATATTTTTTACACGCTCTGCAATTTGTTCACTTATTTCTAATGTTTCTTTTATATTTTTAGCACAAACAAAATTATTACTATCTTTCTCTTTTTCACTTATATTTTTGATTTCAAAACTTTCATAACGCTTAAAAAAATCGCTTCCGATTTCGGAAGCGATTTTTTTAATTTCATCAACACCTAAACTTGCCCCAACTGTACCTGCTCCAACGCCTGATTTTACCTCAACTATCTTTATAGATTTCATTAAAACTAATTATACACCAAAAACTCTTTTAGCATTTTCTAATAACTTAAGTCTTACCTCCTCAAATGGCTCTTGTCTTAAGATGGCTATTTTCGCCACAATTTCCTGTACCAGAAGTGGGGTATTCCTCTTCCCACGATAAGGTGCTGGCGTTGCATAGGGACTGTCTGTTTCGGCATGAATCATATGAAGTGGAACATAACGAACCACATCATCATAATCGTGTGAAAAAGTAATTACACCCGGAAAGCTTACAGTAAAATCAATATCAATAAACCTCTTTGCAATATCTATATCTCCTGCAAAAAAGTGAGCATTTCCTTTTAATTTATCTCCATGTATTTTTTTAGACTTTTCCAACATATCAAGCATATCCTCATAAGCATCCATACTACCTTTAGTCGGCCTGCCGTGTAACATAAGAGGTTTACCAACATTTATAGCTAAATCTATTTGTTTTTGAAAAACTTTTTTCTGTCTCTCTTTTTCCTCATTTTCATTCCAAGTTATTCCTTTTTGTTCACGCTCTTTTGCAAAAAAAGTTTCAATATAATAATAGTCTAATCCACACTCCCCCACGGCTACAACTTTTTCATGTCTTGCAAGTTTCTCATATGCTTCCTCATCATAAACTTCAAGTGGATTATCTCCTGGGTGAAGGCCAATTGTTGCAAAAATATTTGTATGGGCGTCCGCCAACGCTAAAGCATCTTTACTTTCTTTTAAACCAGTACCAACCGTTATAGTTCCAAAACCATTTTTTTTCATCTCAGAAATAACCTCCTCCAAATCAGGCTTAAAAGCTTTGTCATGTAAATGTGAATGAATATCAAAAAAGCTATACATACGTTTCCTTTACAACTGCATCCATGAATTCTCCCAAAATATCTATAAGCAGAGGAAATTCTTTTCCATATTTTTCTTTATATTCTTTCATTTGAATTGAAAAGTGGCTTTCAGTTTCTTCTTTAGATACACCTAATTTCTTAAGCGCCACTCCTTTATTTAAAGTATGAGAAATCTTTGGCATTACTTTATCTAAAGTTTTTACAAATTGTGCTTCTTTGGTGTCTAATCTTTCATATTCTTCTATTGTTTTATGAATCCATGGATATACACGACCTAATTCACTTTCTATTCTCTTCAATGATTCCGCTTCTTTCATTTCTTTCTTTCCGCGATTTTCATCTGTTATATTAATAGAATTAGTGTCACCCGCAAAAGAAAGGGAAGCAAAAAGCATTAGAAAAGTAAGTAAGATTTTTTTCATAGAATATCCTTAATTATTCGTGTTTGTATTGTTTGTTGTGGCTTTCACTAAAATGGGTTTAAAACCATTTTTAATAAGATCATTTTTAGTTTTCATAATTTGTGCATCATCCATCATGGGACCCACTCTCACTTTATGAACCACTTCATTATTTTGTGAAGGTGCTGTGAGTACGACCGCTTCAAATCCTAAAAGTGCCAACTTTGCTTTCGTATTGTCAGCTTCTTTATCAGAATTAAATGAGCCCACTTGATAAAAATAGACTTCTTTTTGTGGAATGGAGGCTGGGTTTTTTAAGGCTTGCGTCGTTTCACGATCTGAAGCTTCTTTGTCGCCATTAGGTAAAATATTGTAGAAATCAAATTTCGTTGGCTGGTCTTGTGTCGCGCTATCTCCTGTCATCTCTCCTTCAGGCTTAGCCCCTTGAATTTCAATACATGACCCATTCGTGTCTTTACTTACAAAAGGACTTTTACCATTAGTAATAAAAACAGTAATAGCAATGGACAAACCAATGCCAACCAGAATGCCCATAAAAAGACCATTCGTAAAAGAACTACCTGATTTACCTTTTTCCATATGTACCTTATTTTCTTATTACATTTTTTCCGGAGCGTTGACACCGA
>CAIJZF010000042.1 GCA_903825095.1 uncultured Bacteroidota bacterium
CTCTGTTTAAACAACAAATACTACCTTTAGGCGATGGAAAAATCTGCTGTAATTGTTGATATTGATGGCTTATTAATAAATAGTGAGCCTTTATGGAACCAGGCTGCTGCTGAAATATTTAGGCAATACGGTATTATCTTAACAGAAGAACAATATGCCATTACAACAGGCCTTCGCTCTAAAGAATTTGTAACCCATTGGCTAATACAACATAAAATTCCTTCTACTGAATTTGACAGAGTGGAAGATAAAATTGTACAACTTGCTTTAAACTTAATTGATAAAAACGCTACTTTAATGCCAGGTGTTGAACATATTTTTCAGTTCTTCTTAAAAAGAGATTTTAAAATTGGTTTAGCCACTTCCTCTCCTGTTGAATTAATAGAATGGGTGAAGGATAAATTAGGTATTAGAAGTTTTATACAAGCAAGCTGTTCAGCTCAACACCTTCAGCATGCCAAACCTCATCCTCAAGTTTATTTAGACTGCGCTGCAGCTTTACATGTATCTCCTCTAGCTTGTATTTGCTTTGAGGATTCTGTATATGGCATGACTGCAGTCAAGGCTGCAAGAATGACCTGCGTGGTGGTTCCATCGGCAGAACATATTAAATTACCTCATTGGGGCCTGGCCGATTTAAAGCTTAGTTCCCTTCAAAATTTTGGCGATTTGCATTTTAATATGCTCAATCACTAAATTGATATAAATTACAGGTATTCATGGAACTAGCTAAGAAATTAATAGAAAAAGAATTAGACTTATTTGAACAGCATTTCAAAGAGGCGGTGAAAAGTAGAGTGTCTTTGCTAGATCGTATCATGCAATATATTGTAAAGCGCAAAGGCAAGCAAATGCGCCCTATGTTTGTTTTACTCTCTGCCAAACTACATGGTGAAATTAACAATGCTTCTTACAGAGCGGCTTCCCTAGTTGAATTATTACATACTGCTACACTAGTACACGACGATGTAGTGGATGACGCTACAGAAAGAAGGGGCATGTTCTCTATTAATGCTTTATGGAAAAATAAAATTGCTGTTTTAGTTGGCGATTATTTATTATCTAAAGGCTTACTATTATCACTTGAGAATAAAGACTTTTCTATACTTACTATTTTATCGAATGCGGTTAAAAAAATGAGTGAGGGTGAATTACTACAAATAGAAAAGACAAGAAATCTGAATTTTGATGAGGCGGTTTATTATGAGATTATAAGTGGGAAGACCGCTTCATTACTTGCTTCTAGTTGCGCTGCTGGTGCAAGCTCGGTTACAGAGAACGAAGAGGTCATTCAAAGAATGCGCGAGTTTGGTGAAAATGTAGGAATGGCCTTTCAAATTAAAGACGACTTATTTGATTATGGAGAAGCAAAAATTGGCAAGCCTACCGGTAATGACATCAAAGAAAAAAAATTAACGCTTCCGCTTATTCATATTTTGCAAAAAGTACCCCCTGCTTTAAAAAAAGAAATTATTTATATTGTTAAAAATAATAACAACGACAAAGCCAAGGTAAAATTTGTGATTGATAATGTAGTTTCTTATGGAGGTATTAATTATGCCGAACAAAAAATGAATGAATACAGAGACAAAGCCTTACTAACATTATATACATTCCCAGAAAGCCCTGCTAGAGCTGCTTTAGAAGAATTGGTGAGATATACAACCGACAGAAAATTTTAATGGAAAAAAGATGGAATATACTTGCAGCCAACCCTGCAACCGTGCAGTCTCTGCAAGATTCTTTAAAGATTCATCCCATCTTATGCGAACTACTTGTACAAAGAGGCATTGATAGTTTTGATGCAGCTAAAAAATTCTTCCGACCTCAATTAGAACATTTACATGATCCTTGGCTAATGAAGGATATGGATAAAGCTGTTGCGCGTATTGAAAAGGCAGTTACCAATAACGATTCTATTTTAGTATTTGGAGACTACGATGTAGATGGCACCACTTCTGTAGCTACCCTATACCAATTTTTAATAAAACTTACGCCCCAAGTTGAATACTATATACCTCATAGATATAAAGAAGGTTATGGTGTTTCAAAAATTGGAATTGACTATTCTAAGCAAACCGGTATTCAATTAATAATTTCAGTTGACTGTGGTATTAAGTCCATTGAACTTGTTGAATACGCAAAAGAATTAGGCATAGATTTTATTATTTGTGACCACCATTTACCCGATGCTATTTTACCGCCCGCAATTGCCATACTAAATCCAAAACAAATTGATTGTAATTACCCGTTCAAAGAATTATGTGGATGTGGTGTGGTATTAAAATTAATTACTGCCTTAGCAAAAAAGTATAGTTTACCCGCAGAATCGTATTTAGAGTATTTAGATTTAGTGGCCACCGCCATTGCTGCCGATATAGTTCCTATTGTAGATGAAAACAGAACCTTGGCGTATTTTGGTTTGCAACAAGTGAATGAGTCGCCCTGCCCTGGCTTACTGGCCTTGATGGAATTAGCCAAACAAACTACACCTATGCGTATTACGAATTTAGTATTTGCAGTAGCGCCCAGAATTAATGCAGCAGGCAGAATGGATGATGCTAAAAAAGCAGTGCAACTATTTGTAGAAAAAGATTATTCAAAAGCCTTAGCTATTGGTTCATTATTACAACAAGATAATTTAGATAGAAGAGAAGCCGATACTACTATTACAGAAGAAGCCTTAGCAGAAATTGAATTAGACCCCAATCATGCTAATAAAAAATCATCGGTAGTGTTTCAATCGCATTGGCATAAAGGCGTGGTGGGTATTGTAGCAAGCAGACTAATTGAAAGACATTATAAACCCACCATTGTACTAACACAAAGTGGTGAAGTAGTTACTGGAAGTGCAAGAAGTGTAGTGGGCTTTAATTTATATGAAGCCCTACATGCTTGTAGAGCACACTTAATTGGATACGGTGGGCATTTCGCCGCAGCAGGTATGACACTGGCTTTAGAAAATTTAGAAGCTTTTAAAAATGCTTTTGAACAAGCGGTGGCTGAAAGAATTACACCTGCACAACTTATTCCAGAAATTATTATTAATGCTGTTATACCTATTGATAGTATTAATATGAACTTCTATCAAATAATTACGCAGATGGAACCTTTTGGACCAGATAATATGCGTCCCCTATTTTTAGCTAAAAATGTGTACGATACGGGGTATTGCAAACTAGCCAAGGAAGCACATATAAGTTTTAATATTACGCAGGGCAATCAAATACTAAAAGGTATTGGATACAATATGGCGCAGCATATTAGTATTGTAAAATCGGGTAAACCCTTTGATGTGGTGTTTCAATTGCAACTCAATGAATGGCAGGGAACACAAACAGTGCAAATGCAAGTACTCGACTTGAAAGAAAGCTGCTCTTATAATTAATAACTCAATTCCTATAATAGTTCGAAGTTTATTGAGCTAAAGTTAAATAAGCATAAAAAAAGGCGTTCAAAACTGAACGCCTTTTTAGTTATATCAATGTTCGATTACTTTAATAAATCAACACTTCTATTTATAAAGTTGGTTAACTCAGCGCCTTTTAATAAACCTTGTGAAAGCAAGGCTAAGTCTGCTAAGTTGCGGGCTTGCTTTTGTTGCTTTTCTACATCGGGCTCATTTAATAAAGCTTGGAATATAGAGTGATTACCATTTATAGTTAAATGCACTTCGTCGGGCATTTGCGCATAAAATGCAGTCATGCCTCCACCACCCATGCTGGCCATATCTTTCATACGACGCATAAATTCAGGGCGAGTAGCAATTACTGGCGCAGCGTCTTGGCTAAGGCCTTTCACTTCAACGGTAATGGTTGTTTCAGGTATTTGGAATTCAAATAGTTTTTTAGCTTGTTCTACTTCGTCTTTAGATAAAACAGAATCAACATTTTCTTGTTTGTCAATTAAATTATCTACTACATCGGCATCTACTCTTACAAACTGAACGCCTTCCCATTTCATTTCTACATTATTAATAAATGCAGCGTCTACCATGGTCTCCAACTTAATCACTTTGTAGCCCTTACCTACTGCTGCTTGTATAAATGCATCTTGACCTACTGGGTTGGTAGTATATAATAATACTTGTTTACCGTCTTTATTTTTTTGATTCGACTCGGTTGCTTTTTTGTATTCATCTAATGTATAGAAAGTACCTGCAGCAGCTGCGTCTTCTAAGATTAAAAACTTATTGGCTTTATCTAAAAACTTATCGTCGGTAATCATACCATATTTAACGAATAAGCCTAAGCTCTCCCATTTTTCTTCAAAGGACTTTCTATCGGAATTAAATATTTCTTCTAATTTATCGGCTACTTTTTTAGTAATGTGCGCATTAATTTTTTTCACATTTGGGTCGCCTTGTAAATAGCTTCGGCTTACGTTTAATGGAATGTCTGGACTATCAATAACACCATGTAATAACATTAAAAACTCAGGTACTATATCTTTTACTTCATCGGTTACAAATACTTGGTTGCAATACAACTGAATTTTATCCTTTTGAATTTCAAAGCTTTGCTTAATTTTTGGGAAGTATAAAATACCTGTTAAATTAAAGGGATAATCTACATTTAAATGAATCCAAAAAAGTGGTGTTTCACCAAAGGGGTATAATTCTTTATAAAAATTCTCGTAGTCTTCCTTGGTTAAGTCGGCAGGCTTACGAATCCATAAAGGATTGGTATTGTTAATTGGTTTTTCTACTTCAGCTTCAGCCGCTTTTCCATCCTCCGCTTTAGCCTCTTTTTTCTCCGCATTCGCATCGGTGAAATAGATAGCTACTGGCAAGAATTTACAAAAACGATCCAAGATAGATTTCACTCTTTGTGCTTCTAAGAACTCGGCACTCTCTTCGTTAAAATGTAAAACAATTTTAGTACCGCGGGCGCTATAGTCTACTTCATATAATTCATATTCAGTACTACCATCGCAGCTCCAGAAAACACCTGGAGTATCTTTATGGCTTCTGCTATAGATATCTACTTTTTCACTCACCATAAAGGCGCTGTAAAAACCTAAACCAAAATGACCAATAATGCTAGCGTCTTTGTATTTGTTTACAAATTCTTCTGCACCACTGAAGGCCACTTGGTTAATGTATTTATCTACTTCTTCAGATGACATACCAATACCATTGTCCATAATGGTCAATGTTTTTTCTTTAGCATCTAAAATTACATCAACTCTAAGGTTGCCAATATCGCCTTTCACTTCGCCTTTTGAGCTTAATGTTTTTAGTTTTTGGGAAGCATCTACAGCGTTACTTACTAACTCACGCAAAAATATTTCGTGGTCGCTGTAAAGGAACTTTTTAATAATAGGAAAGATGTTCTCTGTCTGAACTCTAATTTGACCTTTTTGCATAGTTCTGTTGTTTAGCTCTATACTAGCAAACAGGGTACCAAAGCCCAAATTCTGCCAAGCTGTCAAGCAATAAGCCGAATGAGGCTAGTTTTTGAGCCAGGCTGCGCCAGTACAGCGCTTCCCCCTAAACAAAATGTCACTTGTGTCATTTATAGACTTCACACGTAAATCAGAGTAAAAATATCTAATGAAACAGAAATCAAATCTAAAATTTTAGAATTAATTATAAGTACAAATTCTAGAAAAAATATTTACGAAATTTTATAACATTTTAATAAAAAAAATAAATATTTTCAATTTAGGTTCAAGTTTAATGAATGCCAATTAATAAGTTTTATTTACATAATGACTTAACAATTGGCATTTTTTAATTAGATAATCAATCTTTTTTATCAATAAGTGCAAAAACAATTTCAATTCTAGGAAAATTTCCCAATATATATGGCGGTTCTGAAATTCTTTCACCCAGCACAATTATTGATTTATTCTGCCTACTCGCAAACAACTCCGCTCTTTTTTCAACATCATATCTCAAAGACTCTATAGAAGTAAAACCAGTAGCGGCTCTCTGATAATTTCTATAAATATCATTATCAGAAAAATTGTGGCTCATTAAACGAGGAGGAACATTAAATTTTGAAATACTTTCAGAATATTTTTGAATTGGCGTTGTAGTTGCACAGCCGCTAAAAAAGATAATTACTATTGCTAATTTCAGTACTATTGAAAATTTCATAATTAACTATTTAATTTGCAGAAGATTGTATAGCTACTACTAATGCAAGGTTTATACCAAAAGCAACTCCCCAATTCATCCATACTTTTCCTTGTTTTATTTTTTTTGCTTTTTGATGATACCCGTTTGCATATTCACTCTTTTTCATCAAATCAGAACTAGGATATTGTAGATTAATATCTTCGGGGTCACTTGTAGAACATAAGGCAGCTGGTATTAAACCAACTAAAGGTGACAATAAAATACTTGTTACAAACACAGTAGTTCCTGCCGCTTTATAACCACGATAATATTTTGAAGCATCACTTTGGCCTTGAGCATATAAATCTTGAATAGAAACAATTTTTTCTTCAGCCTTTTTAACATCATTAAAAAGATCTTTTGTTCCATTTTCATATCTAATCATTATCAATTCAGATTTTAGAATAGAGAAAATCGGACCATTAAGGTTGTCAAACTTTCTGTACTTAACTTCTGTGGTTGTTACTTCAAGTACTTTAGTCTGAATGTCCTCTCCAGTCTTTTTTGTTAAAACATCTTGAGCAAAGGAAAAATTAGCAATACTCAAAAGTGTTACTAATGTGATTATAGTCTTTTTCATAATATATTTTTTTAATACGTATCCAATCTAGACTTAATAACTTGTATTAAATATTATATTTTACTTTAATAATAGAATTATGAATTGAATCATATAAATAAGATTAAATATCATAAAATTATGATTTACAACATTTTAGACATGATCGAAACCCAGGGCAAATACCAGGGCTACCCCAAAAGAACCTATGATGGAGACCGGTTTAGGGGTGGTTATAGCGATCATTTCCCGGTGGCCCTTATTTTTAAGCCAATTTTGAGCGGAAATACACTGAAATAGCCTACCTTCGCCGTCCCAAATCTGTTTTGGCAGA
>CAIJZF010000043.1 GCA_903825095.1 uncultured Bacteroidota bacterium
CAACTGCAGCTTCTACTGTTTCAACAGCTACCCCTTCTTGAACGGGGACATTGTACTTTTTAAGTAGTTCCTTAGCTTGGTATTCATGCAAATTCATAATAACTAAAATTTTGGCGAAGATAATAGATTATAGGCAGAGATAAAGCCTAAAAATATATTTTGTTGTTTAAACATTGAATTATATCTTTACATTCTTAAAATTCCCTATAAGGCTGTATTTTAGCAGTCTCTATTTTGAAAATATTTAAACAAAAAATCATATGAAAAAAATCATGTTCTCTATTGCAGTGATCGCAGCGTCGATTTCATTGTTTTCATTTGCGCCAAAGGCGAAAAATGCGGATGCAGTTACTTTTACAGTGACCGCTCAAAAAAGTAAAGTAGACTTTACAGGTTCTAAAAAAAGTGATTACCATACAGGTTATTTCCCTATCAAATCTGGCGCGGTTCAAGTGAATGGCGGTAAGTTAGTAGGAGGTAGTTTTGTAATTGATATTGCTGGTTTAAAAGTTACAGATGAAAGAGGTGGTGAGAAATTACAAGGTCATTTGTCTTCAGGTGATTTCTTTGATATTGCAAAATTTGGTGAAGCTAGCTTTACCATAACTTCTGTAGAATACACAAAGGCAGACAGAGCTACTATTAAAGGGGATTTGAATTTAAAAGGTATTAAAGCACCAGTTACTTTCTCTGCTGTTATTAGAAATGCAGATGACAAAGGTTTCTTTGCTGAAGCATTTATGCCATTTGACAGAACTCTTTTCGGTATCAACTATGGTATTGGAATGGTAGATTCTGAAGTTCAATTAGCTATTCATATTTACGGTACTAAGTAATTCGTTTCTAAGAATTAGTTAAAACTTTAAGATATAAAAAAGCCCTCCGAATTTAGGAGGGCTTTTTGTTACGCGTTAATTATGAAAGGAAAATTAATTCGTAACACTTTAATTATTTTAAATACCGTATCTCTCTTTTAATACATGCAAATGATGCAAGGCATGGCCAAAAATAATAAAGCTTAATGCATTTACTGACATGGGGTTTTCGCTAGCAATGCCTTTTTGTTTCCAGTCTTCTTCTGTAAAAGAATTAAATAACATATTCGTTGACTGTCTTAGAATTTTCCATTCTGCCAACATGTCTTTCCAATTACGATGTGCCGCTGTTCCGCTTTTGGCATATTCATTTTCATCAAAGCCTGGAATGGGATTTGGTTCTTTTCTGGCAATGGCTACTGCCCTGTACGCAAAAATTCTTTCTGTATCAATGACATGCTGAAACATTTGCTTAATTGTCCATTTGTCTGGAGCATAAGCAAAATTTATTTTCTCTAAAGGAATCGCATTCCAAGATTCAATAATTCTTTCGTTGTATTGTTGAACTAAAATGGAGTAGTCTTTACCGCTTGTATAGTTAATATAAGTCTGATAATAAGGAGCATATTCTGTTGCACTGGGTCTGGGCATATTTTATTTTTATTCTTTTTAATGTTAGTTCAAATTTTTACAAATCAAATTGTATTCCTTGCGCTAATGGCAAATTATTGCTCCAGTTAATAGTATTGGTTTGTCTACGCATATAGGCTTTCCAAGCATCTGATCCACTTTCTCTACCACCACCTGTTTCTTTTTCGCCCCCAAAGGCGCCACCAATTTCTGCACCACTAGTTCCAATATTTACATTGGCAATACCGCAGTCGCTTCCACTTTGTGATAAAAATAATTCAGACTCTCTCATATTAAGTGTCATAATCGCAGAAGACAATCCCTGAGGTACTCCGTTTTGAATAGCAATAGCTTCTTCTAATTTAGAATACTTCATTACATATAAAATAGGTGCAAATGTTTCATGTTGTACAATGGCATAATGGGGTAGTGCTTCAGCAATACAAGGTTTTACATAACATCCACTTTCATATCCCTTGCCTTCTAGTACACCACCTTCCACTAAAAATTTACCCCCTTCTTTTTTACAAGCTTCAATAGAATTCAAATACATTTTTACAGCCTCTTTATCTATCAACGGACCCATATGATTTTTTGAATCCAAGGGGTCGCCAATTTTAATTTGCCCATATGCCTTGGTTAATTTTGCCACAAAACTATCATATACTTTTTCATGTATAATTAAACGTCTTGTACTAGTACATCTTTGGCCAGCTGTTCCTACGGCTCCAAACACAGCACCAATTAAAGACATATCTAAGTCGGCATGTTCTGAAATAATAATTGCATTATTGCCGCCTAGTTCTAAAATTGTTTTTCCTAAACGTTCTGCGACTGCTGTATTTAATAATTTACCCATTCTGGTAGATCCTGTTGCAGAGACTAAAGGAATGCGGGTATCTTTAGAAATCCATTCTCCTACTTCACGTCCTCCTTGAATTAAATTATTAACGCCCTCTGGTACATTGTTGTCTTTAAATACTTTGGCAATAATATTTTGTATAGCATTACCACATAAAGGTGTTTTTTCACTAGGCTTCCATACTGTTACATTGCCACAAACCCATGCAAGAGCAGCATTCCAACTCCAAACCGCTACGGGGAAATTGAAAGCAGATATAATACCTACAATACCTAATGGATGCCATTGTTCATACATTCTATGTGAAGGTCTTTCACTATGCATAGTAAGTCCGTATAATTGTCTTGAAAGGCCTACTGCAAAATCACAGATATCAATCATCTCTTGTACTTCTCCTAAACCTTCTTGTAAACTTTTACCCATTTCATAACTTACTAACTGGCCTAGTGCCTGTTTTTCTTTTCTTAAGGCATCACCCATTTGGCGCACCACTTCTCCTCTCTTAGGTGCTGGCCAATTTCTCCATTCTATAAAAGCAGCTTGCGCAGTCTTAATTATTTTTTCATAAGTTTCTTTATCTGTACTTATAACGGTTCCTATTTCTTTATTATCCACTGGAGAAGAAGATGCAATGATTGCTCCTTTACTATTATGCCAAACAGTACCTGTTGAACTTCCTTCGTTTTTCTTTTCTAGTTGAAGCTGTTGTAAAAATTCCATAGTTGTATAATTTATAAATTAGCCTTTCATTTTCTCAATAAGACCCGTGGTTGAAAAACCTTCAACAATGGGGTTGATAATTACTTTTCCTCCATTCGCAATCACTTCTTTACCACCTACTACTTGATTGGTGGTATAGTCGCCTCCTTTTACCATCACATCGGGGAGAATTGCTTTTATTAATTCAAGAGGCGTTTCTTCTTCAAATACAATTACTGCATCTACTACTATTAAATTAGCAAGCACAATGGCCCTGCTGGCTGTATTATTAATGGGTCTTGAAGGGCCCTTTAATTTTCTAACACTTGCATCACTGTTTAAGCCTACAATTAAATAGTCGGCTTCTGCTGCTGCCTGTTTTAGTGAAAATAAATGTCCCGGGTGTATAATATCAAAGCAACCATTGGTAAAAGAAACTTTTTTGCCTGTGACTTTTAAGGCCGCCATCATTAACTTGGCTTGATCCAATGTCATTATTTTTTTCTCAATAGCATCTCCCGTTTTCATCTTAAATTTTTTGCTTGTTGAATAATGGAAGTATAATTAATGCGATGCCTCCTAAAACTAAAACAATAATGAATTGTGAAAACCATTGTAAAGTTCCATTGGCTAATCCTAGTGTATAATCCACTCCATTTAATTCTAATACTTTTGCCATAAAATAGGCATAAGCGCCAATACCACCTGGTGTAATAATCATACCTATGCTTGCAAAGGCCAAACAACTAATAGCAGTTTGAAAAGAACTTCCTGTTCCCTCTGTAGCATACAAGCCTACGTAGGTAGCTAATAAATATAAAAACCATATTGCAAAAGAGTAAAAGAAAAATAAATTATGTTTTTTTAATTTAGTCGCACTCATCACACCTTCCCAAACACCTGCAATAATTTTTTGAATAGTAAGTATGGCATTTTGCATTTTTGATTTGAAAAACCAAAGCACTGCAAAAATTAAAATGAGTAGTACAGCAGTAATGATATAAGTATTTTGATTGCTGCTGCTTGCATCGCCTGCGGCTTTTCCATAAGCCTTGAATTGATTCCATCCCGCTTCCACCACACTAAATTGAAGGGTGAGGGCTAGTAGGAATACAATACCTAGGCTAATAACATCAAAGGCCCTTTCAGCAACAATAGTACCTACAATTTTTTCAGCAGGCACTTTCTCGTATTTTGAAAGTAGGGTGCACTTTAAAACCTCACCTAATCTAGGAACGGCCAGGTTAGCCAAATAGCCTATTAAGACCGCAAAAAATGTATTGATAATGGAGGGCTTATATCCAAGGGGTTCCATAATTAAACGCCACCTTAAGGCACGCACTAAATGAGAAAGCCCAAGAATAAGACCAACGGGGAAAATGATCCATAATTTTGACTTCTTTAGGGCGATGGTAAATTTATCCCATTCTTGAGGGGGGATTTGGTGTAAACTCCACCAAATCAATAAAATGCCTATGAAAAAGAAGAAGGCTATTTTAATAAATTTACTCATGGGTATTCTGGTTAAACAATTCTCTGCAATTTACGACCAATTGTCTACAAATGAAGGGGGGAGAGGGTATTTATTAGTCTTTTTTGTTGTTTCTTAAAGTCCTTACAATTACGTACCTTTGCAC
>CAIJZF010000044.1 GCA_903825095.1 uncultured Bacteroidota bacterium
ATCTCTACCCATACGCGCTGTACCCATTTCATGAATACCGCGACCTGGTGTACCATCACCATCATGAGAAGTAACATTTTTAACACCTGCTTTTTCTAACATCTCTTGCGCATCTGCAAAAATATCTTTACGCATTTTTTTCTCGTTCTCTTTTAATTCGCAATCAATATTTAAAACGTTTAATCCCCATTTATCTTTCACTGTTTTGTCAAGAGTTACTTTATTGGTGGGATCTGGTAACATTTCACCAAAGCCGCCCATACCAATGGTCCAGTTACCTGGTTCTGTTAAAGCGTCTTTATAATTTCCACCAATAGAAAATTCAGCAACATCTCTTCTCCAGTTTTGACGAGAACCACTTCCTTGGTAACCAAAGCCACGCACATAATCGCGTTTATCATCTCCTACATTTCTAAAACGAGGAATATAAAATCCATTAGCACGACGACCAAATGTGTATTTATCTTCATAGCCTTCTACTACACCACCAGCGCCTACGCCTAAATGGTGATCCATTAAGTTTTTACCCAATGCATCACTGCTACTTCCTAAACCACCTTCCCAAACATCGGTAGCAGAATTCATTAATAACCAAGTACTATTTAAAGTAGAAGCATTGACAAAAATAATTTTTGCACTGTACTCAATAGTTTTATTGGTTTCTGCATCTAAAACAATAACGCCTGTTGCACGTTTTTTATCTTTATCATATTTAATTTCAGTAACAATACTCCAAGGTCTTAAAGTTAAATTACCCGTTGCCATCGCAGCTGGTAAAGTAGAAGACTGTGTACTAAAATAGCCGCCGAATGGACAACCCAGCCAACATTTATTTCTAAACTGACAACCTGGGCGACCTTCATGCGGCACGGTAATATTCGCAGTACGTCCAATAATTAAATGACGAGATCCTTTGTATACTTCTTTTAATCTAGCAGCTACATCTTTCTCTACGCAGGTTAAATCCATGGCAGGTAAAAATTGTCCATCAGGTAAAACAGCTAAGCCATCACGGTTACCACTAATACCTGCAAATTTTTCTACATAATCATACCAAGGCTCAATTTCTTTATAACGCACAGGCCAATCAACACCATGACCATCTTTTGCATTAGCTTCAAAATCTAAATCGGACCAACGATAAGATTGACGACCCCACATTAAAGAACGACCTCCCACATGATATCCTCTAAACCAATCGAAACGTTTTGTTTCAACATAAGGACTTTCTTTATCTGAACACCAATAATCTAAATTGGTTTCGTTCAAAGGATAATCTCTTTTTAAAACAGGATAGTCTTTAATCATTTCCTGCGTGCGTGTACCACGATGAGGAAAATCCCAAGCTTCTTTATCTGCGTTTACATAATCTTTAATGTGTTCAATATTTCTTCCACGCTCTAACATTAAAACTTTTAATCCTTTCTGTGTAAGTTCTTTAGCTGCCCATCCGCCGCTAATGCCCGACCCTACTACAATTGCATCGTACTGTTGACCTGCCATTTTTTATTTTTTATTTTTTTTAATTATTTTTCTTTCTACCTATTCTTACTTAGCATTTTTACTTTATTAAACATCACAAATTTTAATAGCTGCTGCTAATGAAGCCATCGGGTCTTTGTCCGCAGGAATAAATTCTTGTGCTACATACCCTTTATAGCCAGTTTTTAAAATGGCACGCATAATGGCTGGATAATATAATTCTTGTCTTTCATCAATTTCATTTCTACCTGGTACACCACCTGTATGGTAATGACCATAATACTGATGATTGGTCCTGATAGAATGAATAATATCTCCTTCATCAATTTGCATATGATAAATATCAAATAACAATTTAAAATTCGGAGAACCTAATCGCTTGCATAATTCAACACCCCAAGAAGAACGATCACACATATAGTCCTTGTGGTCTACTCTTGAGTTTAATAATTCCATTTGAATCATTACCCCTCTTTTTTCTGCAAGTGCCATAATTTTTTTCAAGCCTGTAACAGAATTATTCAAACCTGTTTCATCATCCATGCCTCTTCTACTTCCAGAAAAACAAATTAAGTTGGTGTAGCCTGCATCTGCTACATAGTTAATATGTTCTATATAATTTTTTACTAATTTATCGTGGTATTGTAAAGTATTAAAACCTTCGGTTAAACTAATTTCCGCACCATTACACATGGTAGAAATAAGATTATTTTCTTTTAAGATTTTCCATTCCGATGGGCCTACTAAGTCCATACCCACCATGCCAAGTTGTTTGAAATTTTTTGCAAGCGTGGCTATGGGAATGCTGTCGTAGCACCATCTGCAGGCAGAATGTTGAATGTTTCCTTTAAGCGGCTGCGTGGCATCTTGATTTTTCACTGCGGCTAAAATATTAGAAGGTAAGACAGCGCCAGTAGCAATTGCTGCAGACCCTGTTAAAACTTGTTTGATAAGCTTAC
>CAIJZF010000045.1 GCA_903825095.1 uncultured Bacteroidota bacterium
CAAAAGCTGTAATAATGCCGTCTATTTCGGCCGCCATACCCAAAATAACCCCACTTAGGATATTGGTTTTGGTATCATAACCGACCAAGGGGAACTCGCTGGAAGGGCTAATTAAAGGTAAAAGGGCTGTTTGTTCATGCATTGCCTTGAAGCGCATTTGCATACCTGGGGAAATACTACCCCCTAAAAAAGCATGGGTATTATTGATAAAATTATAGGTAATACAGGTGCCTAAGGAGATGACTAAATTATGTTCATGAGGAAATTGGTCAACAGCTGCAGCAATGAGCGCCAGACGGTCCGCGCCAATGGTTTCAGGCTTACCCACGGGGGTAGTAAAATTGATTACAGTTGAGGGGCCTAGCAAATGAAACTTACTGCTTTTAGCAAGTAGGGTTTCTATGGCTTTATCATGATGTATAACGGAAGATAAGATGGTTTTTTCTGGAGCAAATTCAGCAACTAATTTTTCAATTTCTTGAACATTACCTGTTTCTAAAACACGTAGTTCAACCAGTACTGCACTAGTAAAAATGGCTGCTTTTAATCGGGTGTTGCCAAAATCAAAACAAATGGTGGTAGACATATACTTACTTATAGTTCAAAAATAATCTCTTTGCCCCAAAGTTTAGATAAAACAATAGGCAAGTTGCAAAAGTTTTCGGTTATTTGAAGTTCAAAATAAGCGGGCATGAAAATAGCGGGGTTTACGATCATAAAAAATGCGGTGACCAATGACTTTCCCATTGTAGAAGCTATCCGCTCCATACTACCCGTAGTGGATGAAATGATTGTTTTAATTGGAGATTCTACCGACGATACCATCGCCCTTATTGAAGCTATTGGCGATCCTAAAATTAAAATTCATCACTCTGTTTGGAATAAAAATTTAAGAAAAGGAGGTGCAGTTTTAGCAGAAGAAACCGATAAAGCCTTTGCTTTAATTAGTGATGAATATACTTGGGCATTTTATATTCAAGGCGACGAGGTAGTGCATGAAAAGTATCATGCGGCCATAAGAGAAGGCTGCGAAGAATATGCTTTAGATAAAGAAGTACAAGGCCTTCTATTTAAATACAAACATTTTTATGGCACTTATGATTATGTAGGAGATAGCAGAAAATGGTATGCACATGAAATTAGAATTATTAGAAATAATAAAGCCATCTCTGCTTATAGAGATGCGCAAGGTTTTAGAATAGGCAGGACCAAATTACCTGTGGCTAGAGTGGATGCAAGTATATATCATTATGGATGGGTGAAAAGTCCTACACAGATGAGAAAAAAATTAAAAGAAAGTAGTGTGTATTGGAATGATGATACACAGATGGAAAAAATAAAAGCAAGTCCCGATGATTATGACTTTTCTGGATTTGATTCTTTAGAAAAATTTATGGGCACACATCCCTCAGTGATGCTGGATAGAATACAAAGACAGAATTGGAAAATTGATTTAGACCTTTCTCAAAAAAAGTTTTCATTTAAAAATAAATGCTTGTACCTTTTTGAAAAATTAACAGGTATTCGACCTTTTGATTTTAAAAATTATAAAATTATCAGAAAATAATGATGCATTCTATTTCCGATATTCAACAAGGAGTGGCGAAAGGAGATTTTCTTTTACTTGCCAAGGCTATATCCTTTATTGAAAATAATGTAGAGGGGACTACTGGTTTTTTAGAAGCATTAGCGCCTGCCAATATTCCCATTATAGGTGTGACGGGTCCTCCCGGTGCAGGAAAGAGCACATTAATTAATGCACTTATTAGTACTTGGGTGGAGCAAGGAAAGAAAGTAGCGGTACTATCCGTGGATCCTTCTTCTCCTTTTCATCAAGGTGCTATTTTAGGAGATCGTATTCGAATGAAGGATTGGTACTTGCATGCTCAAGTGTATATTAGATCGCTAGCTGCAAGAGGGCATCTGGGTGGATTGAATAGTGCTATGCTATCCTTGACTACTTTAATGCAGTCTGCGGGCTTTGATTATATAGTAGTGGAAACAGTAGGGGTAGGACAATCGGAAGTAGAGATCGCCTCCTTAGCCGATACCACCGTGGTGGTCTTAGTGCCAGAAGCGGGAGATGAAGTACAAATGATGAAATCGGGTTTAATGGAAATTGCAAATGTATTTGTGGTGAATAAAAGCGACCGACCTAATGCCCAAATATTTGTCAATCATTTAAAACAAATGATTGCAGAAAATGCACCTGCGCAAAATACGCCTCAAGTAATTAGTACGATTGCCACTGAAAGAGAAGGCATTTCGGATTTATTAAAAGCAATGGAAGCACATCAATTAGCCTTGCATGATGATGGCACACAGAAAAATGAAATGCTATTTACCAAAGTCATGCAATTAATAATGGCTAGTAAAATGAATCAGGTAGATATAGAAAAATTGAAATTGAATTTAGCTTCGGAGTCTAGTAAAGCGCATTTCAATATTTTTAAATTCGCACAAACATTTTATTAAACACTAATTTTTATCAAATAACTTTTTTAGATAGATTTATCTTAAAAAGCTTTATTCGAAAATAAAATTATTACAATAAGTTGCTTTATTCGTAAAGTCTTGAAATTTTTCAAAGGTAAATTCGGAGCTAGGAATAAAATGATTGCCTTGAATAATTTTTCCTTCATAGCCCAATGATTCTAAATAGTGAATCGTTTCCATTACTTGTTCTTTACCTACATGTCTCGCTTCAATTTCCACCAAAATTTTAGGCCTATGTTTTTTGAGTATGTTCTCTGCGCCTTTAAAAACTTTTAATTCATTGCCCTCAACATCTACTTTTAAAAAA
>CAIJZF010000046.1 GCA_903825095.1 uncultured Bacteroidota bacterium
GCAATGAAATTAATTTTATCATCTGCTTTTTCTTCAGGTATTTTATTAATGGGTATTTCTTTTATATATGGCACAACGGGTACGCTTAGCTTCGATGTCTTAACGGCACATATTACAAATAACCCCATGCAAATATTTGCATTTATCTTAGTGGTATCTGGTTTTGCCTTTAAAATATCTGCTGTGCCTTTTCACCTTTGGACTGCCGATGTATATGAAGGTTCTCCAGTAGCTGTGACTGCTTTTTTATCAGTGGTTTCTAAAGCAGCGGTGCTATTCACTTTCACTTCCATTTTATATAAAGTATTTACCCCTATTGCTACTATATGGTATAGTGTACTTGTGGTATTGTCTATAGCAACTATTTTAATTGGTAATTTATTTGCCCTAAGACAAGATAACTTTAAACGCTTCCTAGCCTTCTCCTCTATTGCACAAGTTGGTTTTATATTAATTGGTATTTCAGGAAGCTCTCAAGCAGGATCTGCTTCACTAGTTTACTTTATATTAATTTATGTATTCTCTAACCTTGCTGCCTTTGGTGTGGTATCGGTGGTAAGCGCCTTAGCTGGAAAAGAAAATATTTCAGACTTTAAAGGCTTTTATAAAACTAACCCGTTTTTATCTTGGGTATTAACCATTGCATTATTTTCACTTGCAGGAGTGCCCCCTACAGCGGGCTTTTTTGGTAAATTATTTTTAATGATGGCAGGTGCTGCTAAAGACAATTACGGCTTAATCATATTCGCTTCTTTAAATATGGTAGTTTCTTTTTACTATTATTTAAAAGTAGTAAAAGCCATTTTCATGGACGAGAACGAAACCCCTATTCAAAAATTAAGCATTCCTAAAATTACACAGCTGGCTATGTATATCTGTATTGCAGGTATCATTATTACGGGTTTAGCAAGTTTGGTGTACGATTATATTTACTCATTAAGTATTGGTATTTAAATAAAGTATTATGGCAATTAATAAGAACCACGAATTTGAAGACTTAGGTACAAGCAAATGTGCCATTGTAGAAAAAAATGCAAGTGCTGAGCGTGTACAGTTTTTAAAAACTTTATTAGAATTCAATAAATACGAAGTGGTGGTAGTGGATAGCCCTGCGCCTAAAGCAGCTCCAGTAGCGCCTGCTGCACCCGTGGCAGCGCCAGTGGAAGGTGAAGCTCCAGCGCCTGTAGTAGCAGCGGCTCCAATAGTTCCTCCTGCTCCCACTACATTTACAATAGGTGTAACCGATTTATGTTTTAACGCTACCAATGCTATTTTTGGCCGTCAGTTAAAAACGACAGATGGACATATTGTTTCACTTGCTTATTGGCAAGAAAAGGAGTCGGTATCTAACGACGAAATACCTTATTTCGAGAATAAATAATTCAGCAATGCGTCTGGGACTGTCAACTTTGACAGGCTTTGTAGCCACGCCGGGAATCGAACCTGGATTAGGAGCTTCGGAAACTCATGTACTATCCATTGTACTACGTGGCTGAAAAAACAAAATTAGTGAAAAATAAATTTCAAAGGTCTTAGAATAAGAAACAATCCTCTAAGCCCGCCGTAAGAGCACCTTAATGGCAGCTGGTAAAAATATACTTGTAGGAAGGGAACGCATAATTTTTATATCCTCCATTATAGTAGAGGTATTAGATAAAAATTTAAACACCGTTGCGGCTTCGTTCTTGGCAAATATGCGTTTAAATATTTCAGCACCTTCCATTTTATGGTGAAATAAAATATCTAGTAATACTGCATCATAAAACTGGTGTCTTGTATTGTGTACCTTGGTTTGCAAAGGCGAGCCAAGTTCTAACTGTGTGACAATATTTTTACACTGCTCCTGAATAAACTGAAAAGCATAACCCGTGCTTGCTTTAATGGCAGCACCTAATGCACCAATGGTATAAATGGGGGCTTGCGTGGATGCTAATTCAATTTGTGTCATAGGAATGGCACCTATTTCATCATGCTTAGTTATATAATTACTGCCCGGGAACGCTTTGGCTAAATAAGCATCTAGCACTTCATCATACTGCGAAATTGCTAAAACATTTTCTGAAAATACAGTGTACTCCACCAAGGCTTCCTTTTCATTTAAAGGTAGCTGATACATAAAGGCTGTAGCCCCTTGTTGAGGCACATTAAAATCCATCAACTTTGCTATGCTTTTATTAAATACGGGGGTTTCAAATTGCACTACCCTTCCTTTAAAATGTTGCCATAAAAAAGGGGCTTGCTTATTTGAAGGAATACTTGACTGTAAGGATTTAGAATAAGCAGCAGCAGTAGCTAACTGATTCATTTGAAAAGGAAGTAAACTAGAAAAAATATACTGCCCCATTGCAGAA
>CAIJZF010000047.1 GCA_903825095.1 uncultured Bacteroidota bacterium
ATAGTTTGAATAACAGCATTGGTTGAAAAACAAGATTTAAGTAAGACCGTATCACTGTTTTTCATAGCAATAAACATATTTTGAATAACTTTTTTTATACCAGTCGTATCTTGAGCATAGCTATTGAGCATAAATATGCTTGTAAAAATAGTGAGGATTATTTTTTTTATCATGCTAGATTCATTTTAATAAGTGACTCTTTTATTTTAATTGTGTGGTGTCCACTCTTGTAGGGGTATCCTTGCCTGCAATAATAGACTGTGCACTTTTAGCAATAGCCTTAATAATCTCATTCATATTGTCTATATCTAAGGTTTGAAATTCATCACTAGGCTTATGATAGTTAGGCTCGCTATCCATTTTAGAAGTAGAGATAGTATGAGCCGGTACGCCCAAACGTGCTAAAGTGGCATTGTCAGATCTGTAAAATAAATTTTGATCGGTGTAAGGATCTGGATAAAATGTAAAGGCCGTGCCTGCTAAATTCTTTTGTAAAATAGCACCCATATCTGTTTTTTCATAGCCTGTAATGTAAGCGCTATTTCTACCCCACTTACTTTCTGTACCAATCATTTCTAAATTGAACATAGCCTTCACCGAGATAGGGTCAAATTGTTTTGAAAAATACTGTGCGCCAAAACCTCCTACTTCTTCTGCTGTAAATGCTGCAAAAATTAAAGTGCGTTCATTGTTATTTAATTTTTTAAAATATTTAGAAAGCATAATCATAGCAGTGGTGCCCGCAGCGTCGTCATTGGCTCCATTATAAATACTATCTCCATTCACAGCCCTTGCACTATTAATTCCTAAATGATCATAATGTCCTGAAAAAATTACATACTCATTTGATAGCGACTTACCTGGTATAACCGCTACCACATTGGCTAAATTAAGGTTATCAATTTTATGTGTAGCCTCTATTGTAAACTTAGTAGGTGTTAAATTGCTTAATACAAAGACAACCGATTTTTGATTTTCAGTAATATTCGATTTTAAATTTGTTAAGCGGCTAAAGTTCTGTGCAAAAGACTCATCTAGTAGAATTAAATAATTCTTACCAGCTCCCATGTACTTTCTAATCGCCATACCTAAATTATCTTCCTTATTTATTTTCACTACCTCATAACCACTGGCTTCTGTGATAGAAAAATTAGCTTGAGGCGTCACCACTATTATATTTTTTTGATCAATAGCTGTACCATCAAAATTGCCTGAAGCACTAATGAACCTAGCAGACATTCTTGAAAAAGATTGTAAATAAGTGCCGCTATTTTTAAAAGTACTTAGTCCTGCTTGCGCAAATTCATTGGCAATAAATGCAGCGGCTTTATCAATGCCTTTGCTAAATGTTTTACGCCCCTCTAATTCATCTGAGGATAAATATTTTTCGATACGCTCTGTTTCTGCTTTTGAAATAGTACTTAATAAATCTTGGCTCCAAGATTTTCCAGCAAATGCTACTGCTAATAATAACAGAGAAAATTTCATATACTTCATAAGGTAAATTTTTATGTGTTTCCTAATTATAATTTTTAAGATACTTCTTGCTTTAAAAGCCACGCATTTAAAGCAAGACAAAATAGTCAAAATAGGTTAATTCATAAAACTTTTTGTTACATTAGCATATTATGGCAAGTGATCAAGAACTTATTATTCAGTTTCAAGAATCTATCAATAGAGAAGCCAATTTCACTGCCCTTTTGAAAAAGCATCAACAAAAAGTTTATTACCAAATTAAAAGAATGGTCACCAACCATGCCGACGCCGATGACATTGCACAGCTGGTTTGGATAAAAATTTGGGATAAATTAGATGGCTTTAAAATGGAAAGCGAATTCACTACCTGGCTATTCAGAATTGCCTATAATGAGACCCTCAACTACCTACAAAAGCAGAAAAAACAGGGTAGCAGCCACTCTAGTAGCGACTTATTGGACTACGAGAACGCCACCGCCAGCTCGGATAGCCCTAAAAGCACTGAAATTCAAATTGGGCTTGACCGCGCCATTAGCCAACTGCCTGAAAAACAGAAGGTTGTGTTTATGTTACGCTATTACGATGGCTTTGATTATGAGAAAATTTCATCTATTGTTGGAACAACGATTGGGGGCGCGAAGGCCAATTATCACCAGGCAGTGAAAAAAGTAGAGAGTTTTATAAAGCAGCTTTAAACTTATAGTATAAATAATAGTCAAAATAAGGATATGGAAAAGGAGATGGAACTAAATAATCACGACAACACTGGGAACAGCTTAGAACAAGACCGCGCATGGGCAGAAAGCTTGTTGAATAAACAAAGCCTAAGTCAATTAAATGCGTCTAGGACAGAGGTGCCTGTTCATTATTTTGAATCTTTCCCTGATAAATTAATGAGCAGGATTGCAAATGAAAGATTAGAAAAATTAGAAAAGAAGAACGCAAAAATATTTTTCTTGCCTTCCTTTATGCAACCTATTAATAGATGGGCTGTTGCGGCGACCTTTATTATTGTAGTAGGTGGTTCTTTTATTTTTCTAAATAATTCTGTTTCTAAAAAAACAGAGGCTCCCATAGTAGCTAATACTATTTCCTTAGAAGATCTTAGTATTGAAGAAATTGAAACCTATGTGGATGCCAATGAATGGATAGCAGAAATAGATATTCAAGCGCAAGTGCAAAAAGAAAATGCCAAGCTTTCCAGTTTAGATGCAAAACAAATTGAAGAAATTAAAAAAATAATAACCCAATGAAAAAGATAATTTTCACTCTTTTTTTAGGTATGCTAGTGCATGCTGCAGTTTTGGCGCAGCCTAATGATAGAAGACAAGGCCCTCCTCCTCCTCCACCAAGAGATAATCAAAGAAGAGATGATCAAAGAAGAGACGATCGAGGAAGAGACGAAGGTGGCCCTGGACCAAGAAGGGGAGATAGAATGAGGCCCGAACAAAGAGAAAAAATTGAAATGTTTAAAATTCAATTTATTACAAAAAATTTAGAGCTAACTAAAACTGAGGCAGAAGGTTTTTGGCCAGTATATGAAGCGCATAAAAAAGAAATGCAAGAAATTATTAAAACAAAAATGAATGATGAGATTTTACTGCAAGAAGCTATGCTGAATGCTAGAAAAAAATACAAAGCCGATTTGCTGCCTGTATTGAAAACAGAGGAAAGAGTTAATAATGCATTAAAAGTTGAAAGAGATTTTTTATATAAAATGCGTCATGAGGTAAGCAAAAGAAGGGGCTGGGAGCAAGACTAGGATATTCACAGCATTAAAATAGTAAAATAATATATAAAAGCACCTCTATTAAATTAGGGGTGCTTTTATTTTATAGCCTAGTTTTCGTATATTACAGTATATAATAAAACTGTATTTATATGAAAAAGCTATTAGGCATCTTGGG
>CAIJZF010000048.1 GCA_903825095.1 uncultured Bacteroidota bacterium
ATCTCGTTTGCTTGCATACTTAAAAAAGAAGAAGGGAACGATTTCGTTCCCTTCACATTTTCTTCTATTCTACGCCAAAGGTAATAAAACAGGATGAAATATCCCAAAATTATTGGCAAGGCCCTTATTTTTGCAGTATGACGAAGATTATTCTATATGGGTTCTTGATTTACTTTTTGTACAAAGTAATATTCCAGGTGGTAGTGCCAGTAAGCAAAGGAGTAAGGTCGGTAAGGAAGAATATGGAGCAAATGCAGAAGCAGCAAGCTGAGGCGGTAAGAAATGCCCAAAACAATCAGAAGGCTGGTCAAAATACGAGTACGAACTACGTCCCCAAAGAAGCACCAGTTGAGGCCGAATACATTGAATTTGAGGAAGTTAAGAAGAAATAGAGCTTACAAATAGGCGGCAATATCCTTTTCCACTGTCATACCCTCTTTTAAATGAAGTACTTTAAGTCCCACTGAGGCGGCTGCTAGTATATTGGGCTCATTATCGTCTATAAATAGGGTTTCAGCTGGTTCCAAGCCCTCTTTCTCTAATATATATATAAAAGACGCCGGGTCGGGTTTGCGCATTCCCATTTCATGAGAATAATAGGGCTTCTTAAAAAGAGATACAAAAGGGTAAGCAGCTACTTTGTTTTCAAACTCAGCTATAAAATAATCGTGGTGAATTTGATTGGTATTGGAATATAAAAAAGTATTGTACTTAGTATTATTTTGCTTGATCCAGTCAATGCTATTTTTTCTAAAGCCCACTAATAAGGCGTTCCAAGCAAAACGAACTTGCTCATTGGTTAAAGGCAAATTCACCAAGGCTCTTATCCCATGATAAAATTCCTGTTCATTTACAAAGCCCATTTCCAAGTCTAAAAATAACTGGTGCGATTTATTCAAAGTAAAATGCTTGTCCATACCTTCTATTCCAATGGATGCAAAAGCAACATTCATTTGTTTAAAGTCAATATCATATAAAACATTGCCTAAATCAAAAATTAAATTTTTTACAGCAGCCATTGATATTGATTATTAAAGAATAAATTGAGTGGTAAAGTTAAAGAAAGATTTTAATTAATTGTATATTTGAAATATGAAACAAAGCCTTGCTCATATTGCTGTTGTGGTTCGAGATTATGATGAAGCCATTGCGTATTATACCAATACTTTAGGCTTTAGATTAATTGAGGATACTATTTTATCTGAAACCAAAAGATGGGTCATGGTGCAACCAACAGGAGCAGAAAATGGTTGCATGTTATTACTTGCCAAAGCCGCCACGCCTGAACAAGAAAAGTTTATTGGTTTTCAAACAGGAGGTCGTGTATTTTTATTTTTATACACCGATAATTTTGAAAGAGATTATCAGAATTATATTTCCAAAGGTGTTGAATTTACCATTGCACCTCATAAAGAAGAATATGGAATGGTAGCTGTATTCAAAGATATCTATGGAAATTTGTGGGACTTGATTGAGCCTTCGAAAAAATAGAATATTTTATTACGCTAATTATGTACTCTATTTTATTATTAGTAATTTATTACTAGAATTATTCAAATTACTCAGGTCTTTTCATAGCAGCTGCCATATGTTTACAAGCGGCGCCTCCCTTGCTAAGTTCCGCATGTATAATCGCTTTAGAAGCCTCATCTCTATTCTGACTTAATTTAAAAACATGTTGTAAATCACTTACTAGTATTTCAAAAGAATAAATAGCTTTCATGTTTTGCTCCATGTATTCGGCAGATAAATTTTTTACTTGCGTAGGCGAATTCTCATCTTTTTCAAAATGCAGG
>CAIJZF010000049.1 GCA_903825095.1 uncultured Bacteroidota bacterium
TAGAAAGTTTACTATAATTTTCATGGGAGGCATTTTTGGTTTATACATTAGACCTTTGAACAAGATCATTTTAATACTAATAAATATAAGTAAATTTACATCAGTCCATTAAAAAATAGTATGAACCGAAGCGAACAATTAAAATCCCTAGCCACCGATACTGTTTGGGATATAATTGTAATTGGAGGAGGTGCTACTGGACTAGGCACCGCTTTAGATGCAGCTACCCGAGGATATAAAACCCTGCTTTTAGAAGGACATGATTTTGCCAAGGGCACTTCTAGTAGGTCTACTAAATTAGTACATGGTGGTGTTAGGTATTTAGAACAAGGCAATATTAAATTAGTTAGAGAAGCTTTAAGAGAAAGAGGCTATCTATTAAAAAATGCACCGCATTTAACATCGGTACAAACTTTTATTGTTCCCGTTTTCAGTTGGTGGGAAAAAATGTTTTATGGATTAGGATTGAAATTTTATGATTTACTTTCTGGAAAATTATCACTAGGCGATACCCAAATACTTTCTAAAAAAGAAACCACCTCTCACCTTCCTACTATTAACGCCGATAAATTAGCAGGAGGTATTCTGTATTATGATGGACAGTTCGACGATAGTCATTTAGCTATTGAGATAGCGGCTACTGCTATTAAAAGTGGAGCCACTGTTCTTAACTACTGCAAGGCAACAGGCTTTATAAAAACCAAAGAAAAAATTACAGGAGTAGAATGTATAGATGTACTATCGGAAAAAAAATATACACTTAACACAAAGGTAGTTGTAAACGCCACAGGTGTTTTTACCAATGCCATTGTACAAATGGATAATGAATTAGAACATGATTTAGTAAGTCCTTCCCAAGGAATTCATTTAGTTATTGATGCTAAATTTTTTCCAGGCACAGATGCCATGATGATACCTAAAACCGACGACGGCCGTGTTTTATTTGCTGTGCCTTGGCATGATAAAGTGGTTCTAGGCACTACCGATACGCCTATTGAAGAAATTTCATTTGAACCCAAACCTTTAGAAGAAGAAATTGAATTTATCATTAAACATATAAATAGGTATTGTACCAGCTTAATAACAAGAGCCGATATAAATTCAGTTTATGTTGGCTTAAGACCACTAGTGAAACAAAAAAATAAGGTAAGCTCGGCGCTTATTTCGCGTGAACATCATTTAAGCGTATCGCCCACTGGGCTTATAACTATTACGGGAGGTAAATGGACTACTTATAGAAAAATGGCTGCTGATGCAGTGGACAATGCAGCCTTTATAGGAAAGTTCAATAAAGTAAAGTGTACTACTGCTCATACTCCAATTGGAGATGAGCTTGAGAAAGAAAATAGAATGAATGAAATTTTAAAAAATGATATTTCATTAAAAGAACTAGTACATCCAAATTATACATTTACCAAGGCAGGCTTAGTGTATGCAGTAAAATATGAAATGGCTATATGCATTGAAGATATTTTAGCTAGAAGAATGAGGCTACTTTTTTTAGATGCAAAATTAGCCATAGCAGTAGCCCCAATGGCAGCAAGTATAATAGCGCCTTATTTACAAAAAGATAAAAACTGGGAAGCTTTAGAAGTAAAAAGCTTTACTGAATTAGCAGGGCAATATATTTTACAATCTCCTATTTCTTAAAAATAAGTTAAAAGCAGGTGTTTTGCTTAAACCTTTATTAAAGTTTGAGGTCTTATACAAAAATATAAAAGGCTAGCATATAGAAATATTTCTGCTATTTGTTACCTATTATTTTTGTTACCTATTATTAATGGCAATACCTTAAAACTTATCCTTATGAAAAAATCAAACTTAGTTACCATTGCATTTCTGCTATTGATTGGCTTAATCATAAGTTGTTCCAAAACCGACCTTGCCTTACCATCTATCCCTTCAAATACGGGTGGGAATACGCAAACTAATAACCCCGCTGCAATGACAGTGGTAGATCCTTATGCTGCTATTAAATTAACATTCGGAACCAATATCGACCCACTGAATTTACTTAACTATGCCAACCAAGCAATTCCTAACTATATTAATAAAGACAATACCGGTAACAATGTCATCACCAATGCTAAAGCCAGTATAGGAAGGGTGCTTTTTTATGATAAAAATTTAAGCACTACCAATACCATTTCTTGTAGTAGTTGCCATAAACAAAATTTTGCCTTTAGCGATACTAGTTTAATAAGTGCTGGTGTGGAAGGCGGCCTTACTGTTAGGCATTCAATGCGTTTAATAAATGCAAGATTTGCCAACGAAGCAAAATTCTTTTGGAATGAAAGAGCCACTAGTTTAGAACAACAAACCACAATGCCTATACAAGATCATTTAGAAATGGGTTTTAGTGGTGTGAATGGAAGAGGCAATATGGCAAGTTTAATTACTAAACTTTCAAAAATTAATTATTACAACGAGCTATTTAAATTTGTGTATGGCGATACCGTTGTAACAGAAGCAAGAATGCAAGAGTCCTTAGCACAATTTATAAGAAGTATACAATCCTTCGATGCTAAATATGATATTGGAAGGGCACAAGTTAGAAATGACAACGACCCCTTTCCTAATTTCACCGCAACAGAAAACACAGGGAAAAATTTATATATGACGCCACCTGTTTTTAATAATAATGGAATAAGAATTGCTGGTGGCCTAGGTTGTAATGGTTGTCATAACGCCCCTGAATTTGATATCGACCCTAATTCAAGAAACAATGGCGTGATTGGAGTTATAGGCAGTAATGATATTGAATTGAATGATACAAGGGCCCCTTCCTTAAGAGATTTATTGAAAACTGATGGCACTATTAATAGCCGTATGATGCACAATGGTGTGTTTAATAATTTAGCTGCCGTACTTGCGCATTATAATAATATTCCAGCGAATCCAAGAAACAATAATTTAGATGGAAAATTAAGACCTAATAATAATACACAGCAATTAAATTTAACTAATGATGAAAGAGACGCTGTGATTGCCTTTATGAGAACTTTATCTGGCACATTAGTGTATACAGATAAAAAATGGTCTACCCCATTTATTAATTAAGAATTCTAAGGTTTTCAATAAATACCTACTTAACTTTAGCATTCAAAATTAAAACATGCCCAATACCCAATCATACGCAGCATTAAGTGCTACTACTGCTTTAGAAGCTTATTCTTTTGATAGAAGAAACCTAGGAGAAAACGATGTTCAAGTAGAAATTTTATATTGTGGTGTTTGCCATAGCGACCTACATCAAGCCAAGAACGAATGGGGTGGCTCTGTTTATCCCATGGTACCAGGTCATGAAATTGTTGGTAAGGTTACTGCCGTAGGAAGCGGTGTTAGCAAATTCAAAATTGGTGATTTAGCAGGTGTGGGTGTAATGGTGGATAGTTGCAGAACTTGCAAAAATTGTCAAGAGAGCTTAGAGCAATATTGTGCAGAAGGTATGACAGGTACATATAATGCTAAAGAAAGAAACGGAACAGGTATTACCATGGGTGGTTATTCAACACAAATTGTGGTGGATCAGCGTTATACATTGCACGTTTCTCCTAAATTAGATTTAGCAGCCGTGGCTCCTTTATTATGCGCAGGCATTACTACTTATTCTCCTTTAGTATTTGCGGGTGTTAAAAAAGGTATGAAGGTAGCTATAGTTGGATTAGGTGGGCTAGGTCATATGGGTGTGAAGTTCGCTGTTTCTTTTGGCGCAGAAGTAACTGTTATTAGTACTTCTCCTTCTAAAGAAGCCGATGCCAAAAAATTAGGAGCTACACATTTTTTAATTAGCACCGATGCAGATGCAATGAAAAAATACAATAGTTATTTTGATGTGATCTTAGATGCTATTTCTGCGAATCACGATTTTACCACTTATTTAAATTTATTAGCTACCAACGGAAAGTTAATGGTAGTAGGCCTTCCCATTGAGTCTCCAAAAGTGCAACCGTTTTCTTTAGTCACTAATAGAAGAAGTGTAATAGGTTCTTGTATTGGTGGCATGCAAGAGACACAAGAAATGCTTGACTATTGCGCCGAACACAATATTGTTTCAGACATAGAAATAATACCTATGCAAGGCATCAATGAAGCCTATACAAGAATGTTAAAAGGAGATGTGAAATACCGTTTTGTAATTGACTTAGCTAGTTTGAAAAGCTAATTACAAATTTAATCAACGAGTTTATTCAACCACTTTAATTGATTAAACTACTATTTCAGTATTAAACCGTTTTTTTAGGAGGAAGCGCGAAAGCAGTAGCCTCATGTGTGAAGTTGCCATTGTGTGCACCATCGCAGAAAGGTTTGTTTTTGCTTAAACCGCAACGACAAAGTCCAATGACTTCTCTACCTGCTAAATCGTAAGTATTTCCACTACGATCTTCAATAGTAAAATCGCCTTCCACTTTAATTGACCCGTTATTGTTAATTGTAATTTTAGTAGCCATTTTATTTAATTTAGGCTTCAAAAATAGGGCTTCTTAGCCAATCGAATTGGTTTGTTTTTGAATACCGCCTCCACCACTAGCTGAGCCTTAAACAAATTGCTTAAAACTCAGTTTTTACAAGTAAATTTACTCCCGCCTAATTCGTAAAAAATGAAAGGATTTCAGTTTAAAACATACGAAGCCCCAGATCAATCGCCCTTTGATAAATAGTTTGAAATATTCAAGGAACTCATTGTGCATACTTCAGGGGATTTTGACGAAGCCATTAGCTGGATGCGTGAATTAGATGTAGAATATAAATTAACTGACGAAAAATATACCATTGACGATTTTATAGAGGATTTAAAAAAGAAGGGCTATATCAAACAAGAGATTAAAGATGGTGGTGGAGATGGGGAAACAAAAATAACTGCGAAAACAGAAAGGGCTATTCGACAAACTGCCCTAAATAATATTTTCGGGAATTTACAATCTGCGGGTAAGGGCAACCATAAAACAAAAACCTTGGGCCAGGGCGATGAAAAAAATGGAGAATTCAAAGAATTTAATTTTGGCGACAATATTGAAAATATTTCTTTAACAGAGAGTATCAAAAATGCACAAATTAATCATGGCATTGATGCATTTAATTTAACAGAAGATGATTTAGTAGTAGAACAAACCGAACAAAAATCTCAAATGAGCACCGTGCTTATGATTGATATAAGTCATAGCATGATTTTATATGGAGAAGATAGAATTACACCTGCTAAAAAAGTGGCCATGGCATTAGCAGAATTAATCACCACGCGTTATCCTAAAGACACCATTGATATTCTAGTATTCGGAGACGACGCCTGGACTATTAGTATTCAAGAGCTACCTTATTTAAAAGTAGGACCCTATCATACCAATACGGTGGCGGGTTTGCAGCTGGCCATGGATATATTAAGAAGAAAGAGAAATACCAATAAGCAAATTTTTATGATTACCGATGGTAAGCCTAGTTGTATTAAAGAGCCAGATGGTAATTATTATATGAATAGCAATGGACTAGACCAATACATAGTAGAGAAATGTTATAATCAAGCGAAGATGGCTAGAAAATTACATATACCTATTACCACATTTATGATTGCACAGGACCCTTACTTACAAAAATTTGTGAATGCCTTTACCGAAGCGAATCAAGGAAAAGCTTTTTACACAGGCTTAAAAGGTTTAGGAGAAATGATATTTGAAGATTACGAAACCAATAGAAAAAAGAAACTTAAATAATTAGTACAAACATATTTATATGAAAATTGACAAAATAAAAACCCTTGGTGATTTAAAAAAACAAGGTTATCAAAGCAAAAGCATTAAAGA
>CAIJZF010000050.1 GCA_903825095.1 uncultured Bacteroidota bacterium
CTCCTACCAATGAACAATACAAATGTGATTATTTAGTAGACCGTGCCAAAGGTTATGGCATTGATGGTATTCGCATCGATGGCAATAATATTTTAGAGGTTTACGATACCATCAAAGGAGTAAGAGATTATTGTATTAATAATCAAAGACCTTATTTAATTGAGTGTACCACTTTTAGAATGCGTGGACATGAAGAAGCCAGTGGTGTGAAATATGTTCCAAAAGAATTAATGGAAACATGGTCAAGAAAAGATCCTATTAAAAACTACGAGCAATATTTAGTGAAAGAAAAAGTAATCACTGAAATGCAAGTGGCTACGATGAGAAATGATTTAAAGCAAAGTATTGAAGCCGATTTAAAAATAGCCATGGAGCCAGAAGACTGGCAGCCATCTATTCAAGAAGAAATAGCAGATTTATTTGCACCTGCCTTACCGAATACTATTTTAGATTTTACTGAATTAAATAATCCTATTTTAACCAAGAAGCGTTTTATAGAAGCCATAAGTGAAGCCTTAAGACAATCCATGGTTTTGTATCCGGAACTAATTATTATGGGTCAGGACATTGCAGAATATGGAGGGGCTTTTAAAGTAACAGAAGGTTTTGTACAACAATTCGGAAAACAAAGAGTACGCAATACGCCTATTTGTGAAAGTGCGATTGTAGGTGCTGCACTTGGGTTAAGTTTAGAAGGTATAAAGTCGGTGATGGAAATGCAGTTTGCCGATTTTGTAACGGTGGGCTTTAATCAAATTGTAAATAATTTAGCAAAAATAAATTACAGGTGGGGACAGAATGCAGATGTGGTGATTCGTATGCCAACAGGTGCGGGTGTAGGAGCGGGTCCTTTTCATTCTCAATCGAATGAGGCTTGGTTTACGCATGTACCCGGATTAAAAGTAGTGTATCCGTCTAACCCCATTGATGCAAAAGGTTTATTGATTGCAGCATTAGCTGATCCAAATCCTATACTTTATTTTGAACATAAAGTAATGTATAGAAGTATTGAAGCAGAAGTGCCCGATGAATATTATCAAATACCTATTGGTAAGGCTGCACTATTAAGTGAAGGAGAAGAGGCTTGTATAATTACTTATGGTATGGGTGTGCATTGGGCCTTGCAATATCAAGCAGCACATAGTGAAGCTTCCATTAGTATTTTAGATTTAAGAACCTTATCACCTTTAGATTATGAAGCCATCGAAAAAGTGGTGAAGGCTACAGGAAAAG
Source organism: uncultured Bacteroidota bacterium (assembly GCA_903825095.1). Next base: position 1,234 of record CAIJZF010000050.1, read on the forward strand.
TAATGGTACTGCACGAGGATAATTTAACCGGTGGTATTGGTGGAGAAATTAGTGCATGGATTGCAGAGCACTGCTTTGAATATTTAGATGCACCTGTTATGCGCTGCGCATCACTAGATACACCTATTCCATTTAATACTGTTTTAGAAAAACAATATTTAGCGAATAGTAGGTTGGAAGAAATGATGCAAAAACTGCTTTCTTATTAATTAGGATTATTGGCTCGGTACACTCTAAGGAAATTTCCACCCAATACTTTACTTATATCTTTATTGGAATAACCTCTTGCCATTAATGCTTGTGTAAATGCAGGATAGTCTACAACTGTTTTTAATTCTTTGGGTGCAGAGTTAATGCCATCGAAGTCAGAACCTAAGCCCACATGGTCAATGCCAATTAATTTTACGATATGGTCAAAGTGTTGCATTAATTGTTCTAAGTCTGGTTTAATAGCTTCGCTTTCTACAGGATATTTTTCAGAAACCATGGTGAAAGCGTATTCGCGTTGTAAACCGGTTGCTAATAAAGAATCAATTTCTGCTTTATGATTTTTTCTAAAGGCTGCATCTTTCTTGCTAAAATTACTATCTACAAAACCAGAGAAGAAATTTAAATGTATCACACCGCCATTTTTTCCTACAGCTATAATTTGATCGTCTTTTAAATTTCTAGTAACAGGACAAATTGCATAGGCATTACTATGTGAAGCAATTACTGGCTTGGTAGTCGTTTTAATCGCATCCCAGAAAGTAGCTTCGCCCACATGTGAAATATCTACAATAATCCCAAGCTTATTCATGCGTGCAATAATTTCTTTACCAAAACTAGTCAAGCCTTTTGGCCCGGTATACTTAGGATCTTTTTCATCGACATGAGAGCTGGCCCAAGAAGGGGAGTTGTTCCATGTAAGTGTCATGTAGCGAACCCCTCTATTATAAAAAGTATCTAGTCTATCAATATTGTCCTCTAACATATGGCCACCTTCCACGCCATACTGCGCCACAATTTTATTTTCTTTCAAAGCTTTTTGAATTTGCTTCCAAGTTTTCGCAATCACAATTTTATCAGGGTTACGGTTTGCCACAGCCTCTAAGGTATCCATCGATCTCATAGCCCAGGCATAGGGGTTGGCTTTTTCACCATCGCACCAAACTGAAAATAATTGGTAGTCTAGTCCGCCTTGTTTGAATCTTTTTAAATCGGAGTGGTTGATGCCGGTAAGGTCTTGGTCCAGACTTACTTTTTTCTCGATACATGCAGTGATGCAATCATTATGCGTATCTAC
>CAIJZF010000051.1 GCA_903825095.1 uncultured Bacteroidota bacterium
CGCCCCTATAAAGAATTTAGTGGAGGTTGGAGAATGCGTGTACTACTTGCTAAAATGATTTTGCAACAACCTGATGTATTATTATTAGATGAGCCTACCAACCACTTAGACTTACCGAGTATTGAATGGTTAGAGAAATATTTATTGCATTATAAAGGAAGTGTAGTTATTGTAAGTCACGATAAATACTTCTTAAATAAAATGGTGAATAAGATTGTGGAAGTATACCAACAACAATTGCATTTCTATACAGGCGACTACGAGCATTATGAAATTGAAAAAGAACAAAGAGTAGAAATACAACAACGTGCCTTTGAGAACCAACAAGATTATATCAAGCAACAAGAAAAGTTTATTGAAAGGTTTAAGGCTAAGGCTTCTAAAGCAGCACAGGCGCAGTCTATTCAAAAGCGATTGGATAAATTAGATGTGATTGAAGATGTTAAAATTGAGAGGCCTAATATTAGAATAAACTTTGCAGTAGATAAAACGCCTGGTAAAGTTTTAGTAGACTTAAAAGGTATTGGCAAGGCTTTCCCAAATGTTCAAATCTTAGATAACGCCTTTGCAGAAATTGAAAGAGGCGATAAAATTGCATTGATTGGTGCGAATGGAAAAGGAAAGTCTACCCTACTTAGAATTGTAGCAGGTATGGAAAAGTTTGAAGGAGAAAGGGTTTGGGGCCATAATGTGGAAGAAAGTTTTTATGCACAGCACCAATTAGAATCTTTGAACTTGAACAATACCATATTAAAAGAAGTGCAAGAATGTGGTACTAAAAATACTGAATTAGAATTACGTGCCTTACTAGGTTGTTTCTTATTTGGGGGCGATGAGATTGATAAAAAAATTAAAGTATTAAGTGGAGGAGAAAAAGCAAGAGTAGCGCTTACGAAAACTATTATTAGCAAGGCTAATTTCTTAATGCTAGATGAACCTACCAACCACTTAGATATGGTGACTGTAGAATTATTAGCAGAAGCCCTTACAAAATATGATGGCACCATTATTTTAGTAAGTCACGACCGTTACTTCATTTCAAAGACTGCGAATAAAATTTGGGAAATTGAAGATGAAAAAATTATTGAATTTAAAGGTGATTATAAAGAATGGTTAGAGTGGAAAGAAAGAATGGCCAAACAAAAAGCTCAATTGGCAGAACCTACTAAAACAAATAATAAAGATACGCGCAAGCAGGGCAAACAAGAAGCTGCAGTTGTTGTAGAAGTGAAACCTCAAGCTATTGACAAGGATTTGCAAAAGCAAATTCAAAAATTACAAAAAGCCATTGCGCAAATTGAACATAATATAGCCACTTTACATACTGAAAAAGCAGCCATTGAATTAGAAATGGCCAATCCTGCTAATTATTCAGATCCTTCAAAAATGCATATCATTGAGAAAAGCTATCAAGATAAAAATGCTTTAATTAGGTCTATGAATAAGGAATATGATATTGCTTTTAACGATTTATTAATACTAGAAAGCAAATAAAAAGGTTTAAATTTACCATGTGATGCATTTATACCAACATAGTAAAAGTCCCTATCATTTCGCCTGGATATACGCTGGTCTAAATCCTATGCCCGACCACTAGCTACGCTCCATTAATTTTCTATTTTAATTTATTTATCTATTAGCCTTTAAGAATTTAAAGGTTTTTTGGGTTTCTATTAAATGATTTTCTAAAAATAGTTTTCTATTTAAATTATACAAATAATGCAACAAAATATATTATCTGTTCATTCAGAAATTGGCGAACTTAAAAGGTTATTAGTTCATAGCCCCGATAAAGGATTAGGTAAAGTAATCCCCTCTAAAGCACAGGATTGGTTATTTGAAGATATTGTTCATTTAAAAAGTATTCGTGAAAACGAATATGATTATTATACCAAACTCCTACTCTATTTTTTAGACCCAGAAAAAATGAAACCTGGAATAGATTTCATTGACGATCCTAAAAACGATCGTGCCTTTTACAAACCAGGTCATGCTCAATTTCACTGCTCTGAAAAAGTATTAGAATTAGAATGGTTACTTGCGAGTATTTTAAATGACGCCGATATCAAAAATCAACTTATTGCAGCTGTGGCAGCTATCGAAGGCTGCAGCCATCAACTACAAGAAGATTTAAAAAAGTATACCCCAGCCAAACTAGCTTCCACATTTTTATCGGGCGTGGATAATCAAAATGAATTGCTGTTCCCACCTATTCCTAATTTTATTTTCACAAGAGATATTGGTATTGTTATTAAAGACCATTTGGTTTTAAACAAGCCGGCCAAATTAGCTAGAAAAAGAGAAGCCCTATTTGCAAAGTATTTATTTTATTATCATCCTTTATTTAAAAA
>CAIJZF010000052.1 GCA_903825095.1 uncultured Bacteroidota bacterium
GGTTTTATTTGAAAAGTGGTATGGATGGAAGAAAGGCTTTGAAACAGTCAATACCTTGGACATGATTTCTAGCTTAAGTTCGGGGGTCACTAATTCTACTAAAGATGTTTTAGGTTTAAGTATTGCTATATTAAGTTATGGTTGGTTTGTAGATCATTTAGCTATTATGCATGTACAATCTAGTTTCTGGTTATACCTCATTGCATTTGTATCATTAGACTTTGCTGGATACTGGGTGCACCGTTTAGCACATTCGTATAATTTTTTTTGGAACAATCATATTGTGCATCATAGTAGTGAGGAGTATAATTTAGCCTGTGCATTAAGACAAAGCATTTCAGTTATTTTCAGAATTTATGCCTTCTTATTAATACCCGCAGCTATTTTTGGAGTACCTGCCAATGTAATTGCAGTGGTAGCACCACTTCATTTATTTGCACAGTTCTGGTACCATACAAGACATATTAAAAATATGGGTTGGTTGGAATATATCATTGTAACGCCTGCTCACCATAGAGTGCATCATGCTATTAACCCAGAATACTTAGATAAAAACTATGGTCAAATATTTATTATTTGGGATAAATTATTTGGAACTTTTGTGCAAGAGCAAGACAATATACCTGCTGTATATGGTATAACCCGTCCTGTTCAAACATGGAACCCTATTAAAATAAATTTCATGCATATGTGGTTACTTATCAAAGATGCATGGCATACTAAAAACTGGAAAGATAAATTTACTATTTGGTTTAAGCCATTAGGATGGCGCCCTGCAGATGTAATTGACAATTACCCTGTAGATAAAATAAAAGATGTTTACCATTTTGAAAAGTACAATACGCCGGCCTCTCCTGCTATGAAATTGTATTTATGGATACAACTTTTTTGCATGCTACTTCTAGTAAGTTATTTATATGGAAATATTGCAATTATTGGACATACTAATATATTTATTTACGGCGCCTTTATATTTGTTCAAGTATATGCACTTACAGAATTTATGGATAGAAATAAAAACGCTTGGGTAATAGAAGCTTTTAAAAATATATTCTGTATTTATTGGATAGTATCTAATGGCGATTGGTTTGGATCGAACCAATTGTCTACTTCCATTGCACCTATTGCAATTGTTTATTTTGTAGCAAGTACAGTGGCTGTTTATTACTTTTCAAACATTGAAAAAAATGGAACAATAAAGCAGGCAAGTTCAACTGCTAAGTTATTTATTCAAGATTAAGTTATAGACTAACTTATAAAATATACAAGACTAGCTTAGAAAAATTCTACTAGTGTTTATTTCTAGATTATTTTATTTAGATAACTTCATCCTTAGTAAGCGCTCCATTGATATTTCTCCAAATAACTAATGGGTTCGTATTTTGTAATGCCATTGGCAGTAAATGATTCGACCAGTTTTGAAAAGAGATAGGTCTTAACCATCTTTTAGCGGCGTTTACCCCTACTGCTGTAAATCTGCTATCGGTACTTGCAGGATAAGGACCACCATGCACCATACTATCACAAACTTCTACACCGGTAGGCACTCCGTTTAATAATACACGGCCTGCAATTTGTAAAGACATATTTAAAAGCTCGGGCGTATTTGAAAAATCTACATCGGTACCCATAATGGTTGTAGAAATTTGTCCTTGAATACTTTTCCAAACTTCTTTTAATTCATTCATGGAATTACATTGTACTAGAATGGAATAGGGACCGAATACTTCTTCTGCTAAATCGGGATTACTTAAAAAAGTATCGGCGTTTACAGTAGTTAAAACTGGATAACCATTATTTGAACTAGGTGTATTTTTTGTTAAGCAGGTGACTTCTTTTTGAGCTAGCGCATGGCTGCTATTTTTTAAATAAGCGGCTTCAATACCTGCATGCAACATAGCATAAGGTGCAATGGCGTTCATTTCATTAGCTAGCGTATTGGCAAAAGTATTCAAGGACAAATTTCTACAACCATTATGGGTACCGATGTAGATTTTTCAAATACGCCCGAGCTTTTAAATA
>CAIJZF010000053.1 GCA_903825095.1 uncultured Bacteroidota bacterium
ATTGAAATGTATAGCGATATGAAACGTTTGAACAAAAAAGTTTGGTTATTGGTATACAATAATGAAGCCCATAATTTAGTAGAGCGTAGAAATAGAAAAGATATTCAAATAAGAGAACAACAATTCTTCGATAGTTATTTAAAAGGTGCACCCATGCCAGAATGGTTATCAAAAGGAGTACCTGCTGTAATGAAAGGAAGAACCTGGGGTTTGAATTATTAATTGACATTAAAAAGCCCCGAAATATCGGGGCTTTTTTTTATACTTTAATTATACTTTTTTATACTTAGTTTATACATATTGAAACCACTGTCTATTGGGATCCCAATTTTCAATTTCTTTTCCTACTGCTGATAAGAATTTAGAACCCATGGCACCATCTACAATACGGTGATCATAGCTCATACTTATAAACATCATGTGACGGACTAGTATAGCATCACCAGAAGGCGTTTCTACAACAACTGCTCTTTTCTTAATAGCACCTAATGCTAAAATAGCAACCTGTGGTTGATTAATAATAGGAGTTCCCATAATACTTCCAAAAGAACCTACATTGGTCACTGTGAAAGTACCCCCTTGGGTATCTGTAGGTTTTAATTGACCATTTCTTGCTGCTTGTGCTAAATTATTAACGGCTTTTGTAATACCTACAATACTTAATTGATTGGCGCCTTTAATAACGGGTACGATTAAATTACCAGAAGGTAGGGCAGTAGCCATTCCTATATTAATATCTTTTTTAAGAATAATTTGGTCGCCTTGTAAACTACAATTAATCATTGGGAATTGCTCAAGCACCGTTGCAATCGATTCCAAGAACATAGGTGTATAAGTAATCTTAGTACCTTCTCTTCTTTCAAATAATTCTTTTACTTTATCTCTCCATACCACCATATTGGTTACATCTACTTCTACAAATGAAGTGACATGTGGACTGGTTTGAACACTATCCACCATATGCTTGGCAATTAATTTACGCATACGATCCATCTCTATTATTTCAGTAGTCCCTGAAACAATTACTTCATTAGGATTCGCCAACTTAGTGGATTTTGAAGCAGAGAAATTAGAAGTTGTATTTTCATAAACATCTAATGGCTTATTCAGTATAGCTCTTGCAGGAGCTTCCTTATTTATTTGATTTTGACTAATGGGTTCATTGCTAGTTTGCTCAATTGAGCTAGGCGTAGGCAAATGAATAGCCATTTTTTTACGGGCAATAAAATCTAAAATATCCTTTTTGGTTATTCTACCATTAGTACCTGTACCATTTATATGTTGTAATTCATCCATACTCACCCCTTCGTTTTGCGCAATATTTAAAACCAAGGGTGAATAAAATTTAGCTTCTTGTGTGGTATTAGTATTCATCTGTAAGTTAGTAGACTTCACAGATTCTATCATTTTATTTTCTTGAATAGGAGCTGCCTTCATTTGAATAGGAGCAGAAGGAACATAAGGTACTTCTTCAATAACAGCAGGCTCGCTGGTTACTATATTTTCAATTATAGTATCTAGTTTCTTTTCTACCATTGGAGCGGCTATAATAGGAGCAGAGACATTCGCTGTTGTGCTAATTCTTGCAATAACGGTTCCAATAGGAACCACAGCATTTACTTCAAATAAAATTTCTGTAATAACACCTTCTGTAGTGGAAGGAATTTCGCTGTCTACCTTATCGGTAGCTATATCCAAAAGTGTTTCATCCAATTGAATAGTATCACCCACCTTCTTATGCCATTTTAAGATGGTTGCCTCCATGATACTTTCACCCAACTTAGGTAAAACTAGATCCACAATTGGCATATGAGTTAATTTTAGCAAAAATAAGACTAAATCTTATTGATTATTAATAACCTAAGCAAATTTATAGCCTGATTAGCCGTTACCTCTATATTCCTTAATCTATCAAACCTGAGATAAAAAACCTTGGAGACCACTTTTTCTCTATTGGCAACACCCACCCAAACCATTCCTAATGGCTTTTCGTCGGTTTGGCCACTTGGCCCCATGATACCACTCACTGAAATAGCGTAATCTGTATTCATTTTGGCTCTTACAGCCAAGGCCATTTGTTCAACGGCTACTTTACTAACAGCACCCACCGTTTGTAAGATTTCTGTAGGAACGTCTAAAAATTCGGTTTTAATACGATTATCATAACTAATAATGCCTCCCGTGTAAAACTGAGAAGAACCAGCATTTTTGGATAATAAATGACCAATATAACCACCTGTGCAACTTTCTGCAGTCGATACTGTTTGTTTCTTTTGTTTTAATAAATTACCCACCACCATTTCCATGGTTTCATCGGCATCGGTGACTAAATATTCATTCACTGCTATCTTTAAAGCCTCAAATTGGGTATTCAATTCTTTATCCAAGGCTTTTTCATCTTGACCTGATCCGGTAAGTCTAAGTCGAACCATACCAATATTAGGCAAGTAAGCAAGCTTAATGAAAGCAGGCAAAGCATTTTCAAAATGGGCAATATGTTCTGCTAAAAAAGACTCTCCAATACCTGCGGTTAAAAGTGTTTTATGCGCAATAAAATGGGAGCTAAATGCTTTTTGTATAACTGGTATCACTTGATTTTCTGTTAACCATCTCATTTCATGAGGCACACCCGGTAATGAAAAATAATAAACACCTTCTTTTTTAAATAACATTCCAGGAGCTGTTCCTTTTTCGTTAAATAAAACTTCACAAACATCTGGCACTTCAGCTTGCTTTCTATTTCGATCAATCATGGGTCTTTTATGTATCGTCTCAAAAATATGAGTGATATGATCTAGACTTGGTTGATGAATAATCATCTTGCCTCCAAAATATTCATTCAGTAGGGGTTTGGTAATATCATCTGCTGTAGGCCCTAAACCTCCGGTGAGTATAATTATTTTAGATTTTTGAGAAGCAGTATCTAAGGCATTTATTATATCTGCTTTGTTATCACCCACAGCAATTCTACTTGCAACAGGAATACCAATTTTTGATAAAGATTGTGCTATAAAGGCGCTATTGGTATCAATTACTTGCCCAATTAATAACTCGTCTCCGATGGTAATAATTGTAGCTTGAATAAGGTTCATTGAATCTGGGTTATAGGGTGCAAAGTAAACTAAAAAACAGCGGTTTTTATCTAAAATAGGAGCTTAGTTTTTCAAGCATAGAGGAGGGCATGCTTGCTCTTTTTCCCAGTTTACTATCCATAAAATACAGCTTCACTTTACCAATGGTTAATAATTTGCCTTCCTCATTATAAATCTCCTGATCAAATATAATTCTATGATCTGTAGGCAGTTCTTTAATTTGGGATTTAATGGTTAGTAAATCGTCGTATTTAGCAGGTCTTAAATACTTAATATTTAATTCCACTACAGGTAGCATAATACCCATATCCTCAATGCCTTTATAGCTTATTCCTAAGTTTCTTAAGCTTTCCACTCTGCCCACTTCTAAATATTGAGCATAATTGCCATAGTAAACCACATTCATCGGATCTGCCTCGGCATACCTGACTCTTACCTGCGTGTTAAATTCGTACATGTTTTATTGTTATTGTTGACAAATTTACGAATGAATTCTGTTTTTCCACAATAAGGGGTAAATAAGGTTCGTTTTATAAGTAGAGCGTATTTTTAGGTAATTAATAAACAAGTAGCATGTTATCATTGAGAAATAGAATTGTGAACCTGGTTTTCTTATGTATGGTTGTTTTTACTTCCTATGGCCAATACACTCAAAATACAAATCCTTTAGATAATGTATTTCAAAAAGGTATCAATGCCCTTCATCAGAAGGATACCCTTTCTGCTTTCCAATATATCCAAACGGCTTATCATTTAAAGCCATCTCAAGAAAATATAAAAGAAGATATTAATTACTATTATACTTATCTATCCCTTGTTTTACAAAAGCCGGCTGCTGAAAATTTAGCTATTAGTTATTTAAAGTCTTCCAATAACAAGATTTATAATGCTAGAATTAATTTCTTTTTAGGGGATTATTATGTTAAAAAACAAAATACCCAGGAAGCCTTAAATGCTTTCGAGAAAGTAAGTATTGCCGATGTAAACAATGAGGAGTTAATTACCATGAAATATCTGCAAGGATATTTATATTTTAAATTAGGTAACTGGGATAAGGCCACTAGCTTATTAAATAGTATTAGACAGCTAAAGCAATCATTGTATTATACCGATGCTAATTATTATGCAGGTTTTATAGCACTTCAAAAAAAGGATTTCCCTTTGGCTTTATCCTGCTTTGAAATAGCTAGTAATAATAATGCTTATTCAAGTTTAACCCCGTTTTATATAAGTCAGATATATTATTTCAATGGAGACATAGAGGCTGCCATGGCGAATTGCGAGAAAGCTTTACAAACAGAAGGGCAGTATTATAATTTACAACTACAGCAGTTAATGGGGCATTTACTTTTTGAGAAAAAGCAATATCAAAAAGCAGTTCCTTATTTAGCAAAATATGTGGCGGCGCAAGATATAGTGGAAGTGCAGGATTTATACCAACTCTCTTTTTGTTATTTCCAGGATCAACAATGGGAAAAATCTATTGAAGGGTTTAAGAAATTAGCCAATGTGGAGGACTCATTAGGTCAAAATAGTATGTATTTATTGGGTACAGCTTATTTGAAAGTGAATGATAAAAATGGTGCTAAAAATGCTTTTATGCTTTGTGCTTCAAAAAGCATCAACTTAGCGCAGAAAGAAATTTCTTTATTCAATTACGGAAAACTATTAGTAGAGCTAAAAGAGTATAGCCTTGCGGTGACTGTTTTAGACAAGTTTATTGAAAACTATCCTCAATCTGTTTACTTTATTGAATCAAAATCTCTTTGGATCACCGCCTTAGCGTATAACAATAATTTTAATCAAGCTTTAGAAGCCTATCAATTAATTGAAAACCCAACCTTAGAATTATTAAAAATTTATCCCGCTATATTATATGGGCTATCCTGCAACCATATTAATGACGGTGAAGTAGAAAAAGCCTATTCTTTATTGAATCAATTAAGAAATGCGCCTTACAATGGCAATTATCTATCTGCCACTCACTTCTGGTTAGGGGAAATAAGTTATAAGATGGGTAATATAACTGACGCCATTGGATATTTACAGAAATACATGTTGGATCCGATTAATGCAGGTGAAGTGAATCCAACGAACGCAAGGTATATATTAGGGTATTGTTTTTTAAAAACAGGGGCATATCCAAAAGCGCTGCTTCAATTTAAAGAAATATCAAGTTTAAATCTTGGTATAGAGTTAGACCGATATCAAGAAGATGCCTATGTAAGAGTAGCAGACTGCCAAATGATGTTAAAGAAAATGAATGAGGCCTTAGCTACTTATCAGCATGTGATAGATTTATCCTGGTCTTATGCCGATTATGCATTTTTACAAAAAGCCACCATACTCGGGGGCATAGGGAAGGTGAGTGAAAAAATTAAGATGCTCAATAATTATGAATCTAATTATCCAAGTTCTTCCTATATTAATGATGCTAGAATGGAATTGGCAGATACTTATGTAAGCCAAGAAAAGTTTCAAGATGCCATAGCGCCTTTGACTAAAATAACCTTAGATAAGTCTGCTTCTCAATTTTACCCTCAAGCTTATTATAAATTAGGAATTGTATATTTTAATTTGGATAAAAATCAAATGGCCCTTACCACTTTCAAAGATTTATATGCCAGCTATCCTAATTCAACAGAAAGTGAAAATGCTATTGAGTACATACGCAATATTTTTATAGAGGATCAAACGCCAGAATTATATGTTCAGTTCATGAACGATTATGGCCATCCTTTAACAACCAATGAACAAGATTCTTTAATCTTTAGGGCATCTGTGCTTAAGTATGAACAAAAAAAATATACAGAATCGGCTATTGGCTTTACAGCTTATTTACAAAAGTTTCCAAATGGTATTCATAATATAGAAGCCACTAATCTTATAGCAGAAATAGCTTATTCTAAACAAAACTATGATACAGCCTTAGTCTATTTTTCTACTATAGCGGATAAGGCTCCCAATGCCTACGCTGAAAGATCAGCCCTAATTGCTGCTAGGTTAAATTATTTTAATTACCAGAACTATGCTTTAGCTGAAAAGTACTTTACGATTTTATTACAAATAGCTACTCAAAAAGAAAATATTACAGAAGCCAATAAAGGCTTGTTAAGATGCCAGTATAAAGCAGAGAAATGGGCGCAGGCTAATACAATTGCAGAACAAATTCTAGCCGATAAAAATAGTGCCATGGATGATATAGAGATGGCTAATATGACAATTTTTCATCAAAAATTAATAGCAGGTGATACCAGTGCAGCTATTCAAATAGTTAGCAAAGTTATTAAAGCTGGTTCTAGTGTTATTTCTGCAGAAGCACATTTTCAATTAGCGAATCTATACTTATTGCAAAATAAATTAAGTCTTGCGGAGAAAACCGCTTTTGACATTATTAAAAAACAAGCTTCTTATGAATATTGGGTAACTAAAACCTATATTTTATTAGGAGATATTTATGTCGCTCAAAAAGACAATTTCAACGCCATTGCCACCTATAAAAGTGTAGCCGATAACGCTACGATA
>CAIJZF010000054.1 GCA_903825095.1 uncultured Bacteroidota bacterium
CTAGTTTAAGCTGATAGTCTTTGGCAAATTTATTATGTTCTTCATAAGTAGCACTAAAATGATGGTAGCCACTAAAATCGGCCTTGGCAACAAAATAATAATAATTAGTATTGGGGGCGTTTAAAACCAAATCAATGGTTTTAGGTGCGGGTGTACAAATAGGGCCAGGAGGTAGGCCTGCTTTCTTATAGGTATTATACGGTGAAGGATTGGTTAAATACTTTTCATAAATACGGGTAAGGGTAAAATCCTGCATGGCATATTTAATAGTAGGACAGGCTTGTAACGGCATTTTTTTCTTCAATCTGTTCTGATAAACACTTGCAATAATGGTTTTATCAGAATCGTAATTTGTTTCTTCTTCCACAATAGAAGCTAAAGTGTATACCTCATTTTTGCTAAGTCCAATAGATTCCGCTTTTGCTAAGCGATTATTTTTACTCCAAAAAAGACCTTCTTCTGTTTTCATTTTTTGCAAAAGCTTAGGCATAGGCGTAGACCAATAAAATTCATAGGTATTGGGAATAAATAAGCTAAGCACTTGCGTGGTATCTGTACCAAAAGGGGCAAGTGAGTCGTTGCTCGTTAAATACTGCATGCACTGGGTACTATCTATTGAAAAAGTACTTGCTACTAATTGTGCTAGGTCGGCCTTGGTTCTTACTTTGTTTAAAATAAATTTAACCCTTGCTTGTTGGTTGTTTCTAAGTATTCTAATTAAGTTCAGTAAGCTTGTTTTTTTATCAATTAAAAATTTACCTGGTTTAATTCTATCTTCTACATTGAATAATTTAGCCAAAACTAAAAAGCTTGTTTTATCTCTAATTATTTTTTTAGTACTTAAACTATCTGCTAAAGCATCGAGCCCTCCCGCATTATATTGAAAGCTTGCTTTTTCTGCACTGAAATGAGTCACCTTAATAAATAGGGTATAGGAACTATATAGTGCCAAGACCAATAAAGCGAGTAAGATCCATTTTTTCATAGAGTAAAGATATTTCATCCTTTTAATACAGAATCAAAATACAATAAAAATCCCTCTCGTTTGCGCGAGAGGGATTAAATATTTTGGATAAAAAAGGCTTAGGTTAATCTAGTCATTAACTTTTGCCATTTAGTATTACTTTTTAGTTGCTGCAGGAACAGTAGCTGGTGCAGTAGCAGGCGCAGTCGCAGGAGCTGCTTGTACTGGAACTGGAGCTGGAGCAGGTGCTGTTACTGAAGTATTTACTTTATCTAATAAACCTTTATCAGATGCAGTACTACCAGATTTTAAGAATAAGGTAGAAGTCATGGCTAATACAGCAATTACTGCAGCGAATATCCAAGTACCTTTTTCAAGCACATCTGTTGTTTGCTTAACGCCCATAAAATTATTCGTAAGGCCGCCTACATTTGCATTTAAACCGCCACCCTTTGGATTTTGAATTAAGACCATAAATCCAAGGCCTAAACAAGCCACAATAATCAATATCAAGTAAATTGTAATCATTTCTTATGTTTTAAATGTTCTATTCTAGACGCAAAATAAACGGATTTTTCAGGAAAAATAAAACTTAATTTAGAATAGATGTCGATGGCTTTACGCTTATTGCCTTGTTTTAGCCATATTTCAGCCATGGCTTCTGTGATAACATCGGCCGTGGTATTGGCTTTTTCAGCAATAGCGGCTATTTCCTTCTCATTTTCCTCTGCCATTTCTTCCATCACAGGAATACCCTCTTTTTGCTTTAAAACCTTTAACCAGGCGGTAAAACTCCTTAATTGTTGGGTGAATTTGTCCTGAGGCACCTTCGATAAGTCAATTTCAATACCCTGGGCAGCAAAATAGTCGGCTTTGGCAGCCATGGCAATTTCATTTTCAAAGGCTAATTCTATGGTTTCAATGGGCTCCTTAAATTGAGCAAACTGCTCTGAAATAAGGTTGGTTACTTTATCATCTAAGGGACTAGCAATAGTATCTTCTTGCTTTTCATGTAATATTTGGTGTAAATGTAAAGCAGAAGGAAAATAACTAGTTGCTTTTTGCACTTGTTCTTGAAATAAGGGAGAGCCTTCTAATTCATATTTCTTGGCTAATAAAAATTGTAAGCTTGCGCTATAAGGATGGGTTTGCACCCATTTCTCTAAGTCTTTTGTTTCAATAGATTCTACTGTACCATGACCAGTCCATTGCGCAAGTATTTTATTATGTTGGGCTGAAGTCATTATTACCAGTTTGAAAAAATTTGATTAAAGATATCGTCAGTTATATTTCTAAGGATGTCCTCCATGAGTTGACCTTCTGCTTGATTCAAAGTAAGGGTAGCAGAAAAATCAAAATTTCTAGTGACATCAAATTCTTGTTCTTTGTTTTCTAAAGTCTTTTTTAAGACCACATGCACAGTTACCGTTAATCGGTTGGTACTTGCTTGCAGCGCGCTTACACCTACTGTTTGTGAAGGGTCGTAATTGGTTATGGTTGCAAATATTTGATAATGCGCATCGTCATTATTGGTTCGAGTCAATTTCGTTTGACTCATAATTTTTTGCTGCAACTTATCGGTTAATAGGGGCGCTAGTTGAGGGTTGACATACCTCGCTTTATTTTCTATAAAACCTATCTTAATAGTTTTGATATTATCTGGAATTACAGCATCTCTAAAACTATAAATGCCACAACCACTCAAAAGAGTTGCACATAGAGTGATGGGTAAAATAAATTTTACAAATAATGGTATGCCCCATTTCCCTTTAGTAAGAAAAAATGATGTCTTGAAAAATTCTGTAAAATCTTTTTCTATGTTATGCCTATTCTTCAATGTTGTATTCTTTAATTTTTCTATACAATGTTCTTTCACTGATGCCTAAGTCGGTAGAAGCGTCTTTTCTACGGCCTCTATGTTTCTTAAGTGCCTTTAAAATTAGTTCTTTTTCTTTATCCATGATATTCAAAGATTCATCCACTTCATAATGACTATTGGACTCATTGTCTATAATAATAGGCTGGGGGTGGTTCAAATGAACAGTAGGCTGTACATTAGCCGAAGAAACATGCGCAGTAGGGTTTGGCATGATATCTTCTTTTAATTCATTGATTAAAGATTCTTTATTAAAATTGCCTGGTTGCCCTGCAATGGAAGGATTTTGTAATATTTCTAAAAACATTTTCTTTAATTCGTTCACGTCTTTTTTCATGTCAAAGAAAAGCTTGTATAGAATTTCTCTTTCATTAGCAAATTCTCCCACAGGGCTGCCACTAGTTACCATGGGCATATTATGCATATTATGTTGAGGTAAAAAGCCTGCCAAGGTTTCACTATTAATATTATCCGATTTGCGCAGTACTGAAATTTGTTCTGCAATATTTTTTAATTCACGCACATTCCCTGGCCAACTATACTTAGTAAGTAGTTCTCTTGCTTCTTCATCTAAAAAGATGGGCTTGGTTTTATACTTCTCTGCAAAGTCCACCACAAATTTTCTAAACAACAAAGGAATATCTTCTTTGCGATCTCTTAAAGAAGGAACACGAATGGGAACGGTGTTTAATCTATAATATAAATCTTCTCTAAATTTTCCTTTCTGTGTGTATTCTAAAAGTTCTCTATTGGTAGCAGCAATTACTCTTACATCCGATTTCTGTACTTTCGAAGAACCCACTCTTATAAATTCTCCCGTTTCAAGTACGCGTAATAAACGGGCCTGTGTGCCCAATGGCAATTCGCCAATCTCATCTAAGAATATAGTACCACCACTCACTGTTTCGAAATAACCTTTTCTACTATCAACAGCACCGGTGAATGAACCTTTCTCGTGTCCAAATAACTCAGAGTCAATCGTGCCTTCCGGAATAGCACCGCAGTTCACTGCAATAAAAGGATTATGTTTTCTTGCCGATAAGCTATGAATAATTTGAGAGAAGACTTCTTTACCCACGCCACTTTCACCTACTATTAAAACAGTTAAGTCGGTGGCAGCTACTTGCTCTGCAGTATTCAATGCATGATTCAGCGCAGGCGTGTTGCCTATAATACTAAATCTATTTTTTAATGCTTGTAAGTCCATGTTTATTATTTTATAGTACCCATTAAAGTACCTTTTGTATATGCTGTAATAAGTATATTAACGTAATCCCCTTTAGCAAGTGTTTTTGAGGTACCCTCGCTTGACTTAGGAAATACGACTACTTTATTCTGACTAGTTCTTCCCATCCACTCTTGATCGCTTTTTTTACTATTTCCTTCAATCAGTACTTCGTAAATTTTACCTACTTCTTTTTTATTACTATCATTGGATAAATGCCATTGTACATCTACAATTTCTTGTAGTCTTCTTTTCTTTATATCTAGTGGAACATCGTCCTCGTATCTTTTTTCTGCTAAAGTGCCTGGGCGTTCTGAATAAAAATACATGTAGGCATAATCGTACTCAGCTAATTGCATAATACTTATAGTGTCTTGATGGTCATCTTCTGTTTCAGTGCAAAAGCCTGCAATGATATCGGCTGATATACTACAGTCTGGCATGAGTTCTTTAATACGCGCTACTTTGGCTAAATACCATTCGCGTGTATAGGTACGGTTCATTAATTGTAAAACTCTTGTGCTACCACTTTGAACAGGTAGGTGAATGTATTTACAAATATTGGGGTACTTCATCATGGTGAATAAAACTTCATCGGTAATATCCTTCGGATGAGAGGTGCTAAATCGAACTCTTAATAAGGGACTAATTAAAGCTACACTTTCTAATAGCTGCGCAAATGTAACCTGGGTATTGGTTTCAGGGTTTGTCCAATAATAACTATCTACATTTTGTCCAAGCAGGGTTACTTCTTTATAGCCTTTATCAAATAAGTCTTTGGATTCTGCTACAATAGAAAATGCGTCTCTGCTTCTTTCACGACCTCTTGTAAAAGGGACGACGCAAAAACTACACATATTATTACATCCACGCATAATAGATACAAAACCACTAATGCCATTGCTATCTAAACGCACGGGAGAAATATCTGAATAAGTTTCATCACGACTTAATAAAACATTGACTGCTTTTTGTCCAGTGCCTGCTTCAATAATTAAATCGGGTAGGGTTCTATAAGCATCGGGGCCTACTACTAGGTCAACTAATTTTTCTTCTTCTAATAATTTTGATTTTAATCTCTCCGCCATACAACCCAAAACACCCACTAACATTCCTGGCTTTTGTTCTTTGTACTTTCTAAACTCGGTTAATCTTTTTCGAACAGTAAGTTCTGCCTTCTCTCTAATAGAACAAGTATTGATTAAAATTAAATCTGCCATTTCCAAATTACGGGTACTGCCATATCCATTTTTTTCTAAAATAGATGCCACCACTTCACTGTCCGCAAAATTCATAGCACAGCCATAGCTTTCTATCAGAAAAAACTTAGTAAAAGGCGCTTTATTTTCACGAGATACATAGGCTTCCCCTTGTCTGAGTTCATCATGCTGCTTGGTTGCCGTTGTAAATAATTCCATTCAATTAGGTTTGAAACGCAAATTTAGTTAAAAAAATAGAATGTGTCAACTTGTCAGCCAGAACTTCTAATTATTTGATAATGAAACCCTTACTTAGTATATTGAACATATGTGTTAATAATTTATATATAATTAGAAATCAATGATTTATCAAAGGC
>CAIJZF010000055.1 GCA_903825095.1 uncultured Bacteroidota bacterium
AACCCTTACTAGCTTTGCTTGTGCTGAGTTGCCCCTTTGCATATGCAAGCCTCTCAATACGCCTTTGCTTGATCTAGATTGATTGTCTTGTACAAAAACCATATCCAGTCCAGTGGCTACATTAAAATCTCTTTGGTTAAATGTTTCAATAAAATAACCTCGCGCATCGCCATGCACTGTGTCGTGAATTATAAAACAATCTTTTAAGGGTGTCGCTTCTATTTTCATTCTTTGGATCTAATTGTATTATTATTTTATTGCTGTCTTTTTAATTTTTCGGAAGTACTATCGAATGTTTATATCGAAATATCTACCTGTTAGTATACATGGAACTATAATAAGTTTGATAAGAACCGCTAGTTACATTTTCTAACCAAGGACCATTATTCAAATACCAATCAATGGTGGCAGCCAAGCCTTGCTCAAAAGTAACGGATGGGCTCCAACCTAATTCTTTATTTAATTTAGTGGCATCAATGGCATATCTACGGTCATGGCCTGGTCGGTCTTTTACATAAGTAATTAAAGACTCACTTTCCCCTACTGCTCTTCCTAGTTTCACATCCATTTGAGCACACATTAATTTTACTAAATCAATATTGGTCCATTCATTAAAGCCGCCAATATTATAAGTGTCGCCATTTTTTCCTTGATGAAAAATAATATCAATGGCACGTGCATGGTCTATAACATATAACCAATCACGGGTATACAAGCCATCGCCATAAACAGGTAATGCTTTTTTATTGATAATATTATGAATAAATAAAGGAATTAATTTTTCTGGAAAATGGTTGGGGCCATAATTATTAGAGCAGTTAGAAACTACATAAGGTAAATGATAAGTTTCTCCGTAAGCACGTACAAAATGATCGCTGGCCGCTTTACTGGCTGAATAAGGTGAGTTAGGATCATAAGCAGTGGTTTCTTTAAACAAACCTTCTTTGCCTAAACTACCATATACTTCGTCTGTTGAAACATGGTAAAAAATATGGTTGCGATTTTTCTCCCAAGAACCGTCATGCGCTTTTTCATAACTTAAATCGCCCTTCCAATATTCTTTAGCTGTATTTAATAAGTTCACCGTTCCAATCACATTGGTATACACAAAATCTAATGGAGATACAATGGATCTATCTACATGCGATTCTGCTGCCAAATGAATAACATCGGTAATAGCATGTTTTTCAAAAATGGCTTTTAAAGAATCGGCCTCTAAAATATTGGCTTTTATAAAATGATAATTAGCTGCTTTTTCAATATCCTTTAAGTTCTCCAAATTACCTGCATAGGTAAGTGCATCTAAGTTAAAGATTTGATACTGAGGATATTTGGTTACCATTAAACGCACTACATGCGACCCAATAAATCCCGCTCCCCCTGTAATTAATATGTTTTTTCCCATCTGAATTTGTATCTTACAAAGATATTAAAACGGGGCTATTTATTACTAAATTTTTTATAATATAATATTCTATGAGTCAGCAAAGATATTATTCTTTAGATGTGTTTAGAGGTGCCACAGTGGCCCTTATGATTTTAGTGAATAATCCAGGTTCTTGGGCACATATATACAGCCCTTTGGGTCATGCAAGCTGGCATGGTTGTACCCCCACCGATTTAGTATTTCCTTTCTTTTTATTTGCAGTGGGTAATGCCATGTCTTTTGTAATGCCCAAATTACAAAATGCAGGTGCTGCTGAATTTTGGTCTAAAGTAATAAAGCGTACACTTTTAATATTTGGTATTGGACTATTTTTAAACTGGAGTCCTTTTATAAAATTCTCTGGTACTGAATTAGTATTTAAGCCTTGGGAAATGGTGCGCATTTTAGGCGTACTACAAAGAATTGCACTTTGTTATTTTTTCGCCTCTATTATAATTTATTATGGGAAATCTCGCATAGCACTATTTGTTGGCATGATGATACTCGTTATTTATTGGGTGCTCACTTATGCATTAGGCGTTGCCGGTCATCCATTTAGTTTATCGGGCTATTTTGGCAATAGTATTGACCAGGCTATTTTAGGCGTATCCCATATTTATAAAGGAGAAGGCGTTCCCTTCGACCCAGAAGGATTAACAAGCACATTACCTGCCATTGTGCAAGTTATACTTGGTTTTTTAGTGGGTGAATACATTCAGTTAAAAGGAAAGAATTACGAGATGTTAGCGCAATTACTTTTAACAGGTGTCGTACTTATTTTCGTAGGCTATATTTGGGATTTTAGTTTTCCCATTAATAAAAAAATATGGACTAGTAGTTATGTATTATATACCAGTGGACTTGCCATGGTTAGTTTAGGTATGCTTATATATTTATTAGAGTTTCAAAATGCCAAAGGTAAATGGAGTCATTTTTTCGATGTATTTGGGAAGAACCCCTTATTTGTATTTGTACTTAGCGGATTTTTACCGCGTGTATTAGCCTTACTAAGATGGGTGGACCATACAGACGAAAAGGGAGAGCCTGTCTACACTTCAGCACTACCTTGGTTCTACGAACATATTTGTAAAAATATCAATAGCGATTTACGCGTAGGCTCTTTTGTATATGCCTTAAGCATTATTGCCTTTTTTGGAATACTTGCTTACTACTTAGATAAGAAAAAAATATACATTAGAGTATAAAGGAGTTGTGCAGAGAATGAAACTGCCTTAGTTATTTGAGAAAATTTTTTAGATTATTTGAAAAGGCTTTCTGCTTTTTCAATATTTTCAGGCTTGCCTACATCTAATAAAATGCTGTCACTATGGTCGTAATAACCAATACTGCCCTTTGCAGCCGCTTG
Organism: uncultured Bacteroidota bacterium; assembly: GCA_903825095.1. Next base: position 2,793 of record CAIJZF010000055.1, read on the forward strand.
TAAATAAGCATCTATTAAAGAAAACTTACCAGACATAGAATTCGTATTATAAAAGCTACGATGTATTATTTGAATACCACTAAAGGCTTTGGCAATAGGATTTATAAGATGCTCATGATGTTCTGTAGTATTGAGTCCTGCCCATTTTTCTTCACGTGTCGTATTATTTCTCCAACCTATTAAATTACCATCTGTTGTAAATAGTAAATTTCTGCTGGACACTCTACTTGTCACCGCTAAAGTGGCAATATAATTTTCTACTCCTTCTGACAAAACTTTGTCAGCAGCAATTAATTTATCAATATCTAAGTTGGTTAAAATATCGGCGTTCATTACTAGCCAATTTTCTTCTTTTTCAAAAAAAGATTTTGCAAACAAAACGCCACCTCCTGTTTCTAATACTTCTGCGGTTTCATCGGAAATGAAAACCTGGGAACCCCATCCATTATTGGTTTTAACGGCTTCTATAATTTGATCTGCAAAATGATGCACATTCACTACCACTTCATTAATACCAAAGGCTTGCAGGTATTCTATATTTCTTTGCAACAAAGATTTTCCATTCACCATGGCTAAGGCCTTGGGATGAAAATCGGTAAAAGGCTTGAGCCTCGTACCTAATCCTGCTGCTAATATCATGGCTTTCATGCAAATATTATTTAACCCAATTTTCTTTATTGGTATGTGCTAGCAATACTTTGATCTTGTATTTATTTCTAAGATGTCTGGCAGTTTGTTCAGCTGCAAATACACTGCGATGTTGTCCACCTGTACAGCCAAAATTAATATGTAGTGAAGTGAACCCTCTTTTTAAATAATCTTCTACGGTAATATCTATTAAATCCCAAACGCTATTTAAAAATCCGTTCATTTTTGTTCTTTGTTCTAAAAAATCTTGCACAGGTTTATCTAAGCCCGATTGTTTTTTATACTCTTCTACTCTTCCCGGATTTAAAATACCACGCATATCAAATACAAAGCCACCGCCATTATCAGAGTCATCGGCAGGAATTCCTTTTTTATAACTAAAGCTATTTATTGTAATTACTAAAGGTGTATTGGCATTCGCTGTTGGCGGAGTAAAACGCTCAATCACTTCTTCACTTACCATCCAATCTAAGATGGAAGCAAAAACAGGCGTGTCTTTGTCTAAGCAGTAGGTCTTTAAAAAACTTTTTAAATTTTCTAAACCCAAAGGTATGCTGGTTAAGAAGTGTGCCTTTCTTTCAAACAAACCTCTAAAACCATAAGCGCCTAAAACTTGTAATAGTCTTAATAAAACAAAACCATTGTATTGTTTTTTAAAGTCTTTTGCTTCTAAGGGGCTCGGTAATAACTTTTGTAATTCAGCAATATAATGATCTAATAATTTTTCTTTCCATTCATTGGATAGTCCTGCCTTGGCCTGCCATAACAAGGAAGCCACGTCATAAGGTAGTCCACCTTGCATACCGCCTTGGAAGTCTATAAAATACACTTCTCCATTTTGCACCATAATATTTCTGCTCTGAAAATCGCGGAACATAAAATTATCAAAATGACTAACCGCTAACTGATCACTTAGTATTTCAAATTCATCTATTAAGGCTTGTTTATCATAAGCATATTGCAAAGTGTCCAGAAAATAATACTTATAATAAAGTAAGTCGGTTAAAATAGAATGCTTTCCAAAATATTTTGAGGTTAAACATTTAGAATAATCTAAACCCTTGGCACCCTCAATTTGTAATTTAGCTAAAGCGGTTAAACTTTTTTGAAACAATGTAAATACTGCATCCGTTTTTCCTTCTTGCTCTAAAACATCTAGTAAAGAAACGGCCCCCACATCTTCTTGCAAATAAGTATTGCAAGATTCATTTACCGCTAATATTTTAGGAACAGGCATCCCCTTTTCATAAAAATGTTTAGCGAAGTAAATAAAGGTCTGATTCTCTTTAATATTTAAATTATAAGTAGCAATCCAAGACTTCTCCCCCTGACTTATTCTAAAATAGATACGATCCCCTCCACTTTGAGGTATTTTCTGAATTCGATCCCAAGGATGGGCATGAATGGTATTATATAGATTTTCAATATGTTTTAAAATTGCCTCCATGGGGTAAAAATTGATGCTTTATGCTCAATAAAAGTAATTAATTATAGCGTATAAAACATAAAACCTGAAAAAGTTGTAAATTGATAACAAATCAAACCACATGCGCACAAAATTAACCCCCCTGTTTTTGGTATTTTTCTCCCTTTTCACCCTAAACAGTTTTGCTCAAAACCAAACCATTAAAGGAGTCGTTAGTGATTCAAAAGGCAATGCACTTGAAGGTGTTACTATTAGAGTAGCAAATTCAAAAACAGTAACCACTTCCAATAAAAATGGTTCCTTCACTATTGCAGCCAATACCAATGATGTAATAGAATTTAGCTCAATTGGTTTTGAATCAAAAAAACAATTGGCTGTTGGTAATGCTATGAATATTATTTTAACAGCAAGTACTTCCGACTTACAAGATGTAATTCTTGTGGGATCTAGAGGTGCGGGTCGTGTTAAAACAGAATCGCCAGTGCCTGTTGATGTAATTAAATTAACAGATGTTGGAATGAATACGGCGAGAATGGATTTAACTTCTACTTTAAATTTTGTAGCCCCTTCATTTAACTATAATAAACAATCGGGAGCAGATGGTGCAGACCACGTAGATATTGGTACACTAAGAGGTTTAGGCCCTGATCAAACTTTAGTTTTAATAAATGGCAAGCGTAGACATAGCACCGCCTTAGTAGGTTTATTTGGAACAAGAGGTCGTGGTGGTTCTGGAGTAGACTTAAATGGTTTTCCTATGTCTGCTGTAGATAGAATTGAAATTTTAAGAGATGGCGCCTCTGCACAATATGGTTCTGATGCGATTGCAGGTGTCATGAATATTGTTTTAAGAAAAAATACCAACGAGTGGAATATCACTACAGGTATGGCAGGTTATTATGATAAAAAATTTAACACCAATCAATTTAAAGATAATAAAGACTATTTATATAGTGGTCCTATTGACGGTGTAACGAAATCTGTTTCTGCCAATAGAGGATTTGATATTGGAAAAAAAGGAGGATTCATTAATATATCTTTTGATGCATTAGACCAAGGAAAAACTTTCCGTCAAGCAGCATCTTCCAATATTGAAGACAAATATGGTTTGCCTACCAATACTTGGAGACAAGGTTTTGGAGATGGTTCTATGAATTCTTTGGGAGCAATGTTTAATATGGAGGTACCCCTAGGTGATGACATTAAATTTTATGCCTTTGGAAGTATCAATTCAAAAAAATCAGACGCTTACGCTTATACGCGTAACTGGTCGGCAAGACCTACTCGTTTTTCTGTAAACCCTAATGGCAGTTTAATTTTCGTACCTGATATTATGTTTAGATCAGGTTCTGGAGACACCAGCTATAACCCACATATACAAGCCAATATTCAAGACGTTTCTATGGTGACTGGCTTTTCTAAAACAAGCAGCCGTGGTTGGGACTGGGATTTAAGCAATGCTTTTGGAAATAATAATTTCCATTACTTTGGTGATGGTACTTTCAACGCCTCTAATATTGGCAATATAAGTCAAACCCATTTCGACGACGGAGGTTTTAATTTCTTACAAAACACTTCCAACTTAGATATCTCTAAACAATTTGGTCAGGTGAACAACGGTGGTATTAAAGTGGCTTATGGTGGTGAATTAAGATTTGAAGAGTACAGTATTTTTAAAGGTGAGATTAATTCTTATAAGGCCTTTACCAATACATATGGTTTAGAGCAAGCGCCAGGTTCACAAGGTTTTCCAGGCTTCAGCCCAGATGATAAAGTAAAAGCCAATAGAATTGTAACAGGTGCTTATAGCGATATTGAATTCACCCCTTCAGAAATGTTTTTAATTACAGCTGCTGTAAGAGCAGAGAATTATTCTGACTTTGGTTCTGTAGCTACTTTTAAAACTTCTGCTCGTTTAAAATTGAGTAGTAATTTTAATTTGAGAGGTTCATTTAGTACTGGCTACCGCGCTCCTTCCTTACAACAAAAATATTTCAGTAATACTTTAACTTCTTTCTCTAATGGAGGACTAGTTCAATCTCGTGTTGCGAATAACGACGATCCTATCACGAGACTAGCAGGCATTCCAAAATTGAAACAAGAAACATCTACCAATATGAGCGTAGGCTTTTCTTGGAAACCCTCTAAAAATTTAACCTTTACGGTAGATGGTTATTCCATTAAAATGAAAGACAGAGTGGTATTATCAGGTTTATTTAGCGCAGGTGATGAATCACTTCCTGCTGAATTAACTTCTAAGTTGAATGGCTTAGGTGTTGCTACTGCTCAGTTCTTTGCCAATGCAGTGAATACAACGAATACAGGGGTTGACTTTGTAGCCGATTATCAAAAGAAAATTTCTGCAACAGAAAAATTCAAGTTTTTATTTGTAGCCAATATTCAAGATATTAAAATTGATGCAATTAATGTACCTGCTGCCTTAAGCACCACAGAATACAATGCAAATACTTTCTTTAATGATAGAGAAAAATATTTCTTAAAAGCTTCTGCTCCTAAATCAAAATTCTCTATGAGTTTTGATTACACAAAAAATAAAGTGAGCATTGGAACACGTCTTACTTATTTTGGCGCACTTGCTTTAACAGGCTTTGGATATAATGGTGATGGTATTAATCCTGAAGTACCTTCTGATGCAGATGAAAATGTAATGTTACCAGAGGTATTTAATTACAGCGGTAAAGTTTCTACCGACTTATATTTAAATGTACAATTAAACAAAAAAACATCTTTGATTTTAGGTGCGGATAATATTTTAAATGTACACCCCGACTTCGCAGTGAATCCACTAGCTAAATGGTGGGCGGGTGACAATGAAACAGGTGGCCCTTGGGATGGCGTTCAAATGGGTTACAATGGTATGAGAATATTTAGCAAATTGGTCTTTAAGTTTTAATGACAATTTTTGAATAACTTTAAAGCCTTCTCGTTCATTCGGGAAGGCTTTTTTAATTAGTAATAAAATAAATTATATCATTAAAATACAAAATACCTTTTTCTGACTCTCTGATCGCTTCGCTCACAAAGTTCGCTACGAAAAAGTATTATTGTATTTTAATTTTTATATAAAAAATATGTTATCATGAAAAAAATAATTACTAGCTGTGCTATTTTATTATTAACTGCATTAACAGCATCAGCGCAAAATGGCATTGTGGTTTTTCAAACCGATTTTGGCACCAAGGATGGGGCCGTTTCTGCTATGAAAGGCGTGGCTACTGCAGTGGATGCTTCTTTAAAATTATATGACCTTACACATGATATACCTGCTTATAATATTTGGGAAGCTGCTTATAGATTAGACCAAACTATTATTTACTGGCCTGCAGGAACAGTGTTTGTATCGGTGGTAGACCCTGGCGTGGGCACAGAAAGAAGATCGGTGGTGGTAAAAACAAAATCGGGACATTATATTGTTACTCCTGACAACGGAACACTTACTTTAATTGCAGCTTCATTAGGCATTGATTCCATTCGCGAAATTGATGAAGTAACTAATAGAAGAAAAAATTCAGAAGCTTCTTATACTTTTCATGGTAGAGATGTTTATGCTTTTACTGCTGCTCGTTTAGCTTCACATAAAATTAGTTACGAACAAGTGGGTAAAATAAGTACGGCTGCTATTACCTCGCTTCCTTTTCAAAAAGCAGCATTAGTGGGTAATCAATTAAAAGGCACCATTGATATACTAGATATTCAATATGGAAATATTTGGACCAATATAGACCAATCTTATTGGAAAAAATTTAATGTCTTAGCGCATACCAAAAATGAAATACAGGTAGAAATTTTTAAAAATAAAAAAATAGTCTATACCGGTAGCATGCCTTTTGAAAATACTTTTGGAGGTGTAGGCGTTGGAAAACCTCTTGCCTATTTAAATAGTTTAATGAATTTATCTTTTGCCTTGAACCAAGGAAGTTTTTCTGAAAAATATCATGTCTACGCAGGCAGCGATTGGACTGTAGCCGTGCAGTGGGTAAAATAAATTATTGCTGCAAAAAGTTAGCTAACAAACTATGGAAATGATGTGTGCCTTGCTCGCGCAAAGTGGCATATCTTCCATAACGGTAAAAACGAGAGCGAATGCCTTCTTGTACATGTTGAACAATTTCTTCATCCTCTTGTTCCACTGTATCTAAGCCGCTTCCAGCGCCTTGACCTAGTTTACTTGCATCAAATACAAAACTTAAAAAGCTCACCTTGGTATTACCTGCATCAATAGGTGTTATAATGTTCACCGACAAGCCCCATGGATAAAAGTTAAACATCATATTCGGAAACACCCAGAAATAATAGGCTGCTATTTTTTTACCTGCATCCAGATGCGCTGAAGGAATATCAAAACAATGTTCATTATTTTTCGCAATGCCTAATTGTAAACTTGCATAAGGAAATAACTCAGTAGAATAATCTTTAAAATCTAAAAAAGCATTAAGCCCTGGATGTACAAAGGGAATATGAAAACCTTCTAAATAATTTTCACAGTAGAGTGCCCAGTTGGCTTTAATATAATAATCATTCGATCTTGCTGCATCAAAAACTAATTTATCAATGGGCAACCATCCTACACGCTTTTGCATTTCTTGAAAAAAAACTTCTGGGCCAATGCCTTTGGTTAATTGTGTAAATAATAAAGGCCCCCATTTAAATAAAGGCAAATTATGTAAGTGATTGTTTTCTGGAATAAAATTTTGCACTGCCGTAAACTCTGGCATAGAAATAAACTTTCCATCTAAATGAAAAGCCCTGCCATGGTATTTACAACGCAAATGTTTTTGCGCAGAACAAGGTTCGTATACCATTAAGTTACCTCTATGTGTACATACATTCGACAAGCAATGTATTTGTTCATTGGCGTCCTTGGTAAGCACTAAGGGCTCCCCTATATAATTTTCCAATAATTTAAAAGGATGCGCGTCGCCTACATTCGGAACCATGCCTGTATGTCCAACATATTGCCAGCTAGGGGCAAATATTTTTTCTTTAGAAGTTTCCAAAATTTGAGGCTCTAAATAAAAAGAAGTGTCGATGGTTTTGGCTCTGCCAATAATGGGATCGATATAAAATTTAGACATACTACCACAGTTTCGAGCCCAATATACACTAACCCCCTTGATAAAGTCCTGATTATAAACACCTAGAAAAAATAATCCCTCCAAAACAAGGTATAAATAGCAGAAAAAAAGGGTATAAATAAATGTATTAAATACTAAATTATTTAGTTAATATTGCTAATAAATTTAGTTTTATGTCATTTATAGATAGAGAGCCAGCAGAAGGAATTGCCACCCAGCAAATTAATAAGAACTACCAATCTAGTCAGATTATACAGGCCAATGCCACCGGTTTTGGAGCAGCCTCCGACGATTTTATGGAAAGAGGTATTGACCTTAACGAGCAACTTATTCGTAATAAGCCCGCTACTTTTTTCTTTCGCGTGAACAGTGATGCCA
>CAIJZF010000056.1 GCA_903825095.1 uncultured Bacteroidota bacterium
CTCTCCCACATTTAATAAACCTACAGTAGGGTTTTCAATATTTAAAATATGCTTGGCGTACAAGTTGCCTAAAATACCAAACTGATTTAATTGTTCTGGTTTGCAATCTGCATTTAATCCAACATCTACTAATAAGCCTGTTTTACCATTTAGCTTAGGAAGGAGTGTGGCAATAGTTGGTCTTAAAACTCCTTTGATGGGTTTAATACTAAACATAGCACCTACTAACATGGCACCTGTATTGCCGGCACTTAAGAAGGCATCTATTTCGCCAGTGACTAATAATTTAAAACCAATAGCAATAGATGAATTTGGTTTTTCCTTTAAAGCTTTAGTAGGGTGTTCGTGGTAACCTATCACTTCAGTGGCAGGTACAATATGTAAAAAAGGTGAGGAAATCCCGTGAGTCTGAAAAAGTTCCTTCAGTTGGGTTTCTTCACCTATACAAAATAAATTATTTTCTGAATGAGCTAAATACTGCTGTACACCTTTAACGGCTTCCAGTGGGGCGTAATCGCCTCCCATCATATCGATGCCAATATTCATTGAATCAGTAATTAGGCTTTTAGTGGCGCTTTTTCGCTAACTAATAAACCTTTGTAGTACAATTTACCTTCTTGAACGTGCGCGCGATGACGTACATGGATTTCTCCAGTTGTTCCATCTTTGCTTAATGTAACTTCTTGAGCTACATAGTGAGTTCTTCTTTTAGCACTACGTTGTTGTGAGTGTCTGCGTTTAGGATTAGGCATCTCTTATTTTTTAAAATTATTATTTAATATTCGTTTTTAATTCTTGCTTACTTCTTCCTCATTCGTGTCATCTAGTCCTTTAAACTTTTCTAAACCTTTCCAGATGTTTTTATTATTCACTTCTGTTGGATTTACTTTGAATTGGTTCAACTGTTCTAAGACTTTTTTATTGCAGGTAGATTCACCTTTTTCATTCTCCTTGCAAATATGTTGTAAGGGAATACTTAGATTGATAAATTCATAAATCCATGCGGCTACCGAAAAATGGTGTTCATTTTTATCGATATAAAAAATGTCCGGATCTTCTTCTTGACTGTTCATGGTAATTGGGTCATCCACTAATTTTACAATTAAGTTGAATTCATCCCAAAGTTGAACCGTTAGGGGGTTGCCGCAACGATCGCAAAGGGTGTCAATTTTTCCATCTACATCAAAATGTAATTGCAAGAAACCTTGTTTTTTGTCAAGCTTGAGCTTTACAAGGGTATTGCAATTAGAGAAGTCTTGTTGTCCAAAACTGTTAAAGAACTGATCCTCGATACGGTATTCGAACTCATGTAAACAGGGTGTTAAACCCACAAATGCTATTTCGAAAGCCCTGTTTTGGTTCATAACCGTACTTATAAGGTTGGCAAAGTTAGTAAAAACCAACCAAAAGACAAAGTTTATCCTACTTTTGACAAGGGAAGCTTTCACTAAGCCTAGATGGCCCAAAACCCAATAAAACTTGAAAAAAGACCTACTAAAACTGTCCAAACAACTCCAAACTATGCTTAGTTACCTTTGGGTAGGTCTGGCATTGGCCATTTTAGGCTATTCCTTTTTCCCAAATCAGGTGAGTGAATACTTTAGTTTTGGTCTATTTCAGTACCTAGGAAATTGCTTAAGAACTGTCTCAGGGGCTACTAATCTCCCTTTAGGTGAGTATATCTATTTACTTATAGTTATTATATTGATTATCATATTAATAGAAAGCTTATTTGCACTTAAAAATAAATTTAATATTCATAGTTTCTGGACTGATTTATTGAATTTTGGAAAGAAGCTGTTTTTGAAACTAGTGCAGGTGTATGTGGTTTTTATGCTTTTATGGGGATTGAACTACCAAAAATCTAGCCCAGCTCAAAGCTTTCATTTAAGCATTGATACCAGTTATACGGAAGTTCAACTAGACGCTTTGAGCTTAGATTTAATCAGCC
>CAIJZF010000057.1 GCA_903825095.1 uncultured Bacteroidota bacterium
ACCCCATTACAGACCTTGCTTACATAAAGCAGCAGGCTGAGGCTTTAAGCGCCGAAAACGATCAATTCCAGGCCTTTATAGATATGATAGACAGCGAAACCCTTGACGCGGAAGCCTTTTCTTTGTCAGAACAGATTAGCCCTAAGATAGATTGCACCAGCTGTGGTAATTGCTGCAAAAGTTTAATGGTGAATATTGACGAAGCAGAAGCTTCTAATTTAGCCAAGCATTTAGGAAAAACAAGGGAAGATTTTGATACTGAATTTATATCTAAAGGAGAATCGGGTCGTATGGTTATTAATGCCATACCCTGTCATTTTCTAGTCGGCAATAGTTGTTCTGTGTATGAGCAACGATTTGCTGGTTGTAAAGAATTCCCCGCCTTTCATGTGCCTCAATTAAAGAAAAGAATGTTTACCACTTTTATGCATTACGACCGCTGTCCAATTATATTTAATGTCATAGAAAATTTAAAATTAAATTTACAATTTAAGAAATCGGAAAATTAAGATGAGCATTCAATTTGGTATAGATAATTTACTTGCTTTAAATCCTAAATGGAAAACTAAAAGAATCGCTTTTTTAACAAATGATGCTGCCACTACTATTAAAGGAATTTCTAGTAGAAAGGCTTTGATAGATGCAGGATTTAATATCGTTCTATTATTTTCACCAGAACATGGTATTAGTACCAAGGGCGAAGATGGATTAAAAATGAAAGATGCCGTAGATCCCATAACTAAATTAAAAGTCATTAGTTTATACAATGAAAAATTAGCGCCTAACAAGGATGATTTAAAAGGTATTGATGTATTATTATTTGATATACCCGATGCTGGCACACGTTTTTATACCTATTTATGGACAATGAGTTATTATATAGAAACGGCAGCTAAATTTAAATTACCTATTTATATATTAGACAGGCCCAACCCATTGGGAGGTATGTTTAATTTGGTAGAAGGCCCTATGCTAGATAGCTCACTAAGTAGTTTTATTGGAAGATTCTCAATACCTATAAAACACCAGTCAAGTTTTGGTGAATTGGCAAGGTATTTTAATGAAAGCCAAAATTGGAATGCTCAGCTTGAAGTAATTACTTGCAAAAACTTAAAAAGAGAAAATATATTCTTTGATTGGAATTATAAATGGATTAACCCTTCTCCTGCGCTTCAAAATTTTGAAGCTTGTTTACTGTACCCAGGACTTTGTTTATTTGAAGCCACCAATGTTTCTGTAGGCAGAGGCAGCGACTATTCATTTGAATGGATAGGTGCTTCTTGGTTTAATATGCCTGCCATTGTAATGGTTTGGCAAAATATATTGAAAGACGATATAAAAATTGAAACCCTTCGATTAACCATGTTAATTGACAATGAAATAGAAGATATTAAAGGCATTAGAATTAAAGTCATAGCACCTAATGCATTTAATCCGGTTTTAACTGGGCTTATATTATTAAAACTCATTAAGGATATTCACCCACAAGATTTTAAGTGGCAGCCTTATCCCACTCATGTAAACCCATCTGGCGCCAATCATTTATCTTTACTTTTAGGAATTCCTGATGCAGAAAAACTATTTGACCTTCCTTTAAAAGATTGGTTAAATAAAGTAGTCTCTGAATTAAAAGTAACCCAATGGGAAAAAACCATGCAGCCCTATTTACTCTATGAATAAAGTAGCAATTATGAAAAAAACATTTTTACCTAAAACAATTCAATGGACATTATTACTAGGAATATGTTTTTGGGTTTTAATGACTTTGATGAGATTTATTTTTTTATATTTTTTCAGAGCTACAACTTTTTCTGAAAAAAGTTTAACATCTTCATTTATTTTAGGTGCAAGATATGATCTAAGATATATCTCTATTGTGATGGCGGTTATTTTATTATTTTCCATTGTAAAGACATTTGAACCTTTTGATAATAGATTAGGAAAAAAAATAGCTATTTCCATTTGGATGCTATTCGTAACTGCTTTATTATTTTTTTATACAGCCGACTTCATTCATTACGCCTATGTTCATCAAAGACTTAATGCAAGTATCTTAAGTTATATTGACAACCCACTTATTTCTTTGCAAATGATGTGGCAATCCTATCATGTTTTAGTTATTTTTATTGCTTATGTAGTCATTGAATTTATTCTATTTAAATTTATTTCTTTTACTTATAATTTGAATAGTAAGCTCCAAATTTCTGGGCTTACATTAAAAAGCACCTTTTTACATATTTTAACTTTTATAATTCTAGTATATAGTGCCATTGGAAACATAATTTATGAAGCAGGGCAATATCCATTAAGATGGAGTGATGCCTATAGTTTAGGAAGTGACTATAAAGCCAATCTAGCATTGAATCCTATGCAATCTTTTTTCAGCAGCCTTAAATTTAGGTCTTCTTCAATAGATACAAATTTTATAAAAAATAATTATAGTGTAATTGCCAATTACTTATCTATTGAATCAGATAAGCAGGATGCAAACACCTTTCAATTCACAAGAGCTTATACTGCTTTAGAAAATGATACCCTTGCTCCAAAAATTAAAAACGTTGTATTAGTTATTTGCGAATCCTTTTCTGCTTATAAAAGCTCTATGATGGGTAACCCTTTAAAAACTACCCCTTATTTTAATGCAATGAAAAAGCAGGGGGTGTATTTCAATAGAGCCTTTTCTCCTGCTTATGGCACTGCTAGAGGCGTATGGGCAGTATTAACAGGCACACCCGATATATTAGAAGGTAAAACTTCTAGCAGAAATCCATTAGCCGTAGACCAACATACCATTATGGCCGATTTTAAAAATTATGAAAAATATTATTTCTTAGGGGGCAGTGCTAGTTGGGCCAATATTAGAGGAGTACTTACTAATAATATTTCCGACTTAAAAATAGTTGAACAAGGTAGTTATCAATCTAGTGAGATTAATGTTTGGGGTATTAGTGACAAAGATTTATTCTTAGAGGCTAACAAAACTTTAAGCAAAAATACAAAGCCATTTTTTGCCATTATTCAAACTGCAGACAATCACCGTCCTTATACTATTCCCGCTGATGATTTAAAAGTATTTGTTAAAAAAACAGTACCGAAAGACTCCTTATTAAAATTTGGTTTTGAAAACAATGATGAGTACAATGCATTTAGATATACCGACTTTTGTATTGAGCAATTTATAGAAGCCGCTAAGAAAGAAAAATATTTTAATGAAACCTTATTTGTATTTGTGGGTGACCATGGTATTAAAGGAGATGCTGGAAGTATGCTTCCTACCTCTTTTACAGAACAAGGCTTAACCAATATGCATGTTCCTTTATTGTTTTATGCACCTTCTATTTTGCAGCCTAAGGAATATTCAATCCCTGTGTCTCAGGTAGATGTTATGCCAAGCATAGCCTCTATATGTAATGTTCCCTATACCAATACCACTATGGGTAAAAATGTTTTTAATACAGTTCAGCAAAATAATAACGCAATATTTTTATACGACGATTTTAATCAACAAATTGGAGTATTGAATAATGAATACTACTATGGGTATCAGCTTAAAAACCCTTCTAAACCTATATTTGAAAGTGTTGTCAATAATAATATAGTGAAAAACGATAGTGTACAAAAGCAAATGGACATTTTAACCAAGACCATGTATGAAACATCGAAATACATGTTAATACATAATCAAAAGCTAAATTTTAAAAAGTAGTTTCAATATTTAATAGACTTAAGAAAGTCTAATTTCTAGAGGTGAATTATTATACGCTTTCTGGTACTTCCTTTTTCTCCACTCGTTTAGTGCCTGCATATAATTCATATTCTAATAACCTGCAATCAATAGTGGCATTGTAAAATTCTATGCGTCTGCTAGGTTTCAGTCTTACTTTCTTAGCTAGTTCTAAATTTCCTGTAAATATATAACCAGTATACCCTTTACAACTATTTTTCAAAAAGTCTCCCATTCTAGCATAAGTAGCTTCTAATTCCAACTCCTCTCCTAATCTTTCTCCATATTCTGGATTAAACATAACGACTGCACCATCAAAATTTGAAGGAACATTAGTTTCTTCGAAATCACAGTCTTGAAAATATATTAAATGATCTACGCCTGCCATAGTAGCATTGGTCTTTGCCGTTTCAGTGGCGCGCTTACTAATATCAGAGGCTATAATTTGTAGTCCAGGTATTTTAATGATTTGTTCTTTCAATTTAGCATTCTCTACTTCGTACATTTCTTTTTTATAACCTAGAATATGCATAAAGGCATACTGGGTTCTTAGTAAACCTGGAACTCTATTAGTAGCAATAAGTGCTGCTTCAATAGCTAATGTACCTGAACCACACATTGGATTTACAAAGGCTCCTTTTTTATCCCACTTGGTAGAAAGTATAGTGGCGGCAGCTAAAGCTTCTAACATAGGAGCCGTACCTGGTAATTTTCTATAACCATGTTTCGCTAAAGTTTCACCTGAAGTATCTAAGAAAACTTCTGCTTCATCATTTTTCCAAAATAAATACACCACTGCCCCTGCTAAATCGGAACCAGTGGATGGACGTTGTTGAGTCACTTCACGCATTCTATCAACAATAGCATCTTTTACTCTTAAATTAGCAAACAAATTCGTTGATATAGTAGGATGAAATACATTACTGGTTACTGAAAAATAACCTTTTGGATCAATGACCTTTTCCCAGGCAATCTTTACTAAATTATTATAAAGCTCATTAGGGTCATTACAAATGAATGACTTTAAAGAATACATTACCTGACTGGCGCATCTTAAGTTTAAATTCAACTTAATACAATCCTGCACAGTACCCGTTAGCTCCACGCCCGTTTGAAAAACCCTGTCTGGTGTAAAACCCAAGGCTACTACTTCTTTACTTAAAGCAGGCGCTAACCATTTATGACAGGTAATGATAATTTTACTGGGAGTGGTGAAAACTTGCATGCAGCGAAGGTATTTTAAAAAAAACAAAAGGGCTTCAATTGCTTGAAACCCTTTTCTCTTATTCTGTGGGGGCACACGGGTTCGAACCGCGGACCCTCTGCTTGTAAGGCAGATGCTCTAAACCAACTGAGCTATGCCCCCTTTTGAGGACTGCAAAAATAGGGTTCAAATAGGAATTCCCCAAAAAAAAGGTGATTTAATTTAATTGTACCGCAGGAAGCCTAGTAGATTGACTATCATATACAAAAAGCTCTACTATTTCATAGTTCCAATACTTACTTAAAGGTGATTTATCCAAGATATCTTTGACTTCTTTTTTGGTATTGGCATTAATAGTAATCCATGAATTTTGCACTTCCATACTCACCGCATAGGTGTCTATAATACCCTTATTCAATAAATAATTGATATAAGTTCTATGAGGTGGCACCAAGGACATAAAATCCTCATCCATTTCAAAAGATATAATAGCTTGGTATTTTTTCATGCTTCTAATAAACTTGTACTAAGGTACATTAAGTATTGAAAACTAAAAATCATTTTTAGGGAATACTGTAATATCCAATTCTGCCTCCAGACCCTGCTAAAAATACTGAGTTTGTATTCGGTTGTTTACGAACTACATGGAAGCTTTCAGTTGAAATTAAATCCCAATTTTCTCCTTTATTTTTAGAAATATCTACCCCTGAAGTTCCGCAAGCAATTAAAATAGAATTAGTAATATACTCAACACCCGATCTATATCCATTTGGATATCCAATAGTTTTATCAACTACCCATGATGATTTTCTTTTTGATTGCCATTTTTGATCGCTATTGGGTTCCACCATTAATTTCAAACCCACCGCATTTTGTATTCTACTTGTATCTTTCATAAAATCTCCACCTACTATCATAATTCTATTTCCATTAGGTGAGATGGCCATACTATTGGCACCCGTCGATTTTCCACCTTGAATGATAGGAATATCCATGGCTGAACCATTTATCCATAGTCTAGATCTCATACCTCCTGAAACTAAAAAATCTTCTTTACTAAGTTGTGCAATATTAGAACCACTTGAAGCAAAAAAAGCTTCTCCTTTTTCTAAAGGTGTTTTAAAATAATTAGAAGGAACTTCATTCCAATGTTCTCCTTTATCATTGGTGCTTAATAAAAAAATTGAATTACTAATGGGGTCTCCTACTACTAATCCATTAGAAGCATCTTTAAAATGAATGGCATCTAAAAACATAAGTGTATCGGCATTTTCATATACTTTATACCAGGACTTTCCACCATCCTTTGTTTTTAAAATAACAGCAGGTGCAGCCACAGCCACTATGATAGCTTCCTTCTCATCCCAAGCATAAATGGATCTAAAATCTCTAGTTTCATATCCTTGAACTTGCATCCATTCAAAATCGGTTCCGCTATTTACAGATAATGCAATACTACCCTTAGATCCACTTGCCCAAATAGTATTGGTATTCGGAACAGCCATACCTCGAATACTCACTCCTTTTTGCTGAGTAAGTATTTTTATGGAATTATTACCCGAATTTTGAGCAAAGCTATTTTGACCAAAAATCAAAATTGCAAATAAAGCAATAAAGCCTTTTTTCATACATGTGCTATTTAATGACTTAAAGATACGATATGATACCTTATTGGATGAGTAGAACTCAATTAATGTTAGGAGACGAACAGGTGGAAAATTTAATGCGTAAAAATGTATTAGTTATAGGCCTCGGTGGTGTGGGAGGCATTTGTGCAGAAATGATTGCAAGAGCTGGCATAGGCAAAATGACTATTGTTGACAATGACACAATAGATGCTAGTAATATTAATAGACAAATTCCCGCCTTGCATTCCACCACCAATATGTCAAAAGCAAAAGTATTGGCTGCTCGTTTATTAGATATTAACCCCTTACTTGATGTAACGGTCTTGGAAGAATTTATGGAAGAGGATAAAACCATTCAATTAATTGAAAAAGAAAAATGGGATTATATTGTTGACTGTATCGATACTTTATCTGCTAAGGTTGATTTAATTAAAGTATGTATGGATAGAAAATTACCCATTGTAAGTTCGATGGGTGCGGGTGGAAAATTAGATCCCTCTCAAATTAAAGTCACCGATTTATCTAAAACCCATGAATGTAATTTGGCTAGATATGTAAGAAAGCGTTTGCAAGCATTGGGTATTAAAAAGGGTTTGAAAGTGGTATTTAGTCCAGAAAAACCCGACCAATCTCGCATTATTGAAACGGAGAATGCCTACCCTAAGAAGTCCATTATAGGAACTTTAAGCTATATGCCTGCTATTTTTGGCTGTACAGTGGCCAGTGTGGTTATCAGAGACTTATTGGCAATTGATTGATTTATAGGCTTGTTTTCTTTGAAATCAGGCTTATTTTTCATTAAATTTGCAGCCTAAGAAATAAAGAGGGTTCGGTAGCTCAGCTGGATAGAGCGTCATCCTTCTAAGATGAGGGCCATTGGTTCGAATCCAATCCGAATCACAAAGCCTCTCACGAAAGTGAGAGGCTTTTTTAATGCGAGATGCGTCAAGAGCTTGCTCTTGTAAGCTATCGAGTATTAAAAAAGCAAAGGATACCGATACTCGGTATCCTTGAAAGGCTTTGGGTAAGCTTGAGGAACAAGGATCACCGAGCGTAGCGAGGTAATCCGTTTCCTTAAAAGGCTTTGGGTAAGCTTGAGGAACAAGGATCACCGAGCGTAGCGAGGTAATCCGTTTCCTTAAAAGGCTTTGGGTAAGCTTGAGGAACAAGGATCACCGAGCGAAGCGAGGTAATCCTTTTGTAAGTAATATCACCCCCTCACCTAACCAAAATCAGTTTTTCCATTTTAGATTAATCGTAATCTTATAGCATTAAAACATACTATTATGAGAATCGATTTAACCAAATACCACTTGTTTTCTCGTATTTCAATTTACATATTAGCCATTGTGCTTATTTGTATTGGTGTTTACCACTTAACCAAGCCAGATGATTTACTGGTTTATGTACCTAGCTTTTTACCAGGCGGTATTAAATGGGCCTATTTAGTAGGTACTTGCTTTATTTTAGTAGGTATCTCCTTTATCACCAACTACTATGTAAAAATTACCAGCTACTTATTATCTTTCTTCTTATTCTTTTTTGTAATTACAGTTCATGTTCCCAATTTTTTCAATGCAGCCATGGCCGATATGCGCATATTTGCTTTAATAAATATTTTAAACAATACGGCTATTGGGGCCTTTGCCCTTCATATAGGGGCAGGCGCACATCATCAACATTTACACTTTGACGAGAGTGATTAAGGATATTTAAGTCAATTGGAATTGTTTTTTTTCATAAATTCATAGAAATAATCTCTATGAAAAAAATGATGCGCTTTATAATACTAAGTTTCTTGACTGCTTTTGTTTTTACTAGCACTAAGGCACAAAATAACGATGTAAAACATAAAGTAGTTATTCAATTAAATACAGCAGACACTTCTGCCTGGTCTTCTACCATTGGTAATATTAAAAATTTACAAAAATTATGGCCGAATAATGTGGTGGTAGAAGTAGTCATACATGGAAAAGCTTTAGACTTATTAGTTGCTGCAAAAACGCATTTAGCCAACGAAGTGGTTGAAATGTCTAAAACCAATGTACAGTTTTCTGCCTGTGAGAATTCTATGCGCAAACATCATATAGATAAAAGTGAACTACTAAGTATAGCGAATACCGTTCCTTCAGGCGTTGCTGAAGTAATACTAAAACAAGAAGCAGGTTGGTCTTATTTAAAAGCGGGTGTGAATTAATATTGCTTTTAAAAATTTACTATGCGT
>CAIJZF010000058.1 GCA_903825095.1 uncultured Bacteroidota bacterium
AGCAACAATAGGTTTTTTAAACATTTTCTTCTGCCCCAGGGCGAGTAAAAAAACATTTTTCCAACGCCTTGCTTTTTGATCATTCACAAAACCAGCTTTACCTATTAAAATATTTCTTCTAATTTTTAGTAAGTTCTTACCAAAAAGAAAAAGCGCCGTAGCGGTAAGAATAATAAATAGGATTTGAGCTATAACAGCCATAAGGGTAATTGAATGATCAAAACTAGTACAAATTTAACCCATTTTTGAAAGCCAAAAATCTAAAATGTCTACTTAATTGGATAACTTGCAATTATTGCTTAAAATTGCTTTTTAATTAGTGTATTATGAGTCTGACAATAGCCCAAAAAGTTGAACAATGGTTGACTGGTAATTATGACCAGGCCACTAAGGACGCTATTGCCTTAATGCAGTCAAAGCCAGGCGATGAATTAGCCGATAGTTTTTATAGAAACCTAGAATTTGGAACGGGTGGCTTAAGAGGTATTATGGGAGTAGGTACCAATAGAATTAATAAGTATACTATTGGCATGGCTACCCAAGGTTTTGCGAACTACCTAAATAAGACTTACCCTACTGAAAAAATATCGGTGGTCATTGGGCATGATAGCAGAAATAATGCAAGATTTTTTGCTGAAACCACGGCAGAAGTTTTTGCTGCCAATGGCATTAAAGTTTATTTATTTGAAGCCCTACGCCCAACTCCTGAATTAAGTTTTGCTATTAGAACCCTGGGAGCTAAAGCTGGTGTAGTTTGTACTGCTTCTCATAATCCTAAAGAATATAATGGGTATAAAGCCTATTGGAATGATGGTGGACAGTTAGTACCTCCGCATGATAAAAATGTAATCACAGAAGTAGAAGCCATACAATCTATTGATGATGTGAAATGGGAAGGTGGCGCCACTAATATTGAACTTATTGGAACTTCCATGGATGATGCATATACAAAAATGTTGCAAACCCTAAGTGTATATCCAGAAGTGATTGCTAAGCAACACGACTTAAAAATTGTTTATACTCCAATACATGGCACAGGTATTACTTTAGTGCCCAAGGTTTTAGCTGCTTATGGATTTACCAATGTACATGTAGTTGAAGAACAGTCCATACCCGATGGTAATTTTCCTACAGTGAGTTATCCAAATCCAGAAGAGAGTGAAACCATGAGCATAGGTTTGGCCAAGGCGAAGGCCATGGATGCCGATATTGTGCTTGGAACCGACCCCGATGCAGATAGAGTAGGTGTGGGTGTTAAAAACCATAAGGGTGACTGGGTACTTATGAATGGGAATCAGACAGCCGTTCTAGCATTTGCCTATATGATGGAGGCGCGCAAGGCCAAGGGTATTGCAAAGCCCAATGATATGGTCATTACTACTATTGTCACCACTGCTATGATTAATGAAGTAGCTAAGCAAAACAATGTGAACTGTTATAATGTATTAACAGGTTTTAAATGGGTGGCTGAGCTAGTCAAAGAAAAAGAAGGTAAAGAGAATTATATTATTGGAGGAGAGGAAAGTTTTGGATTAATGATAGGAGATCAAATTAGAGATAAGGATGCAGTAAGTGCTGTTGCCATTTTATGCGAAATGGCTGCTTATGAAAAAGCGAAAGGCCGAACTTTATTTGATAAACTCATTGAACTATATGTACAATATGGTTTTTACTATGAAAACTTAATTAGTATTACCAAAAAAGGAATGAATGGGCAAGCAGAGATTGCCAAGATGATGGAAGACTACAGACAATCTCCTCCTACTATGATAGATGGAGAAGCGGTGATCACCTTATTGGATTATGAATTACAAGTAGGTAAAAATTTGGAAACAGGGGAGACTTGGAAAATAAATTTACCAAAAAGTAATGTGCTACAATTTATAACAGCCAATGGCAGTAAAATTTCAGCTAGACCTAGTGGAACAGAGCCTAAAATAAAATTTTATTTTAGTGTGAATACAATATTAAAAGACAAAGCAAGTTTTGATACTACTTATCAAATGCTACAAGATAAAATCAAGGCCATCATTTCATCAATGCAATTAAATTAATAGCATGAGAAAATGGGAAGATTTAGTAGATACTTATTTGCATAAAGGACTTAGAAAAAAATTAGTAGAAATTTTAAAAGAGAAAGGCATCACCGATTTAAAAGTATTGGAAGCCATTCATGCTATACCTAGGCATTATTTTTTAGATTCTGCCTTTGATAAAATTGCTTACGAAGACCGCGCCTTTCCTATAGCTGCCGACCAAACTATTTCACAACCTTATACGGTGGCTTATCAAACCCAATTACTACAAATAAAGAAAGGGGAGAAAGTGCTTGAAATAGGCACGGGGAGTATGTATCAAACCACGGTACTAGCTGCCATGGGTGCCCAAGTTTTTACTATTGAAAGACAAAAACAATTGTTCGAACAAACGCCTACTTTTCTTTTTAAAGAACAGTATCCCAATATTCAATTTTTCTTTGGGGATGGTTTTGAAGGCCTACCCTTATTAGCGCCCTTTGATAAAATTTTAATTACAGCAGCTGCACCTAAGATTCCAGAAAAATTATGGGCACAATTAAAAGTGAGCGGCAAAATGATCATTCCTTTAGATGAAACCGACGCAGCACAAAGAATGCTCAGGCTCACTAAAAAAAGAGATGGCTCTGTAAAGCAAGAGAAGTTTGATACTTTTTCTTTTGTACCTATGCTAGAAGGAAAAACCCAGAAATAAACTTTCTATCTTTTAAAAAATTTATTGAGGAGGCATTTGATCCATACCGCCACCATCTTCTGATTTATTATTCTTACGTTTCAATAAATTCACATCAAATTTTCCGAAACGGTAAGAGAAGTTCAATCTAAAGAACTGTTGGTCTCTCACTCTTGTTACGTTTTGAATAAAGTATTGACTTTCTGAATAGGTTTTATTCACTCTTGTTTTGAATACATCACTTACACTGAAAGATAAACTTGCTGTTCTTCCACCAGTTAAGGTCCAATCTTTTTTAACGGCCATGTCGAAGTCGTAATAAGGCAGGTTATAACCTTGTGCAGTAGACTGAGGACCGCCGAAGCCGCCACCCATACCACCAAATCCGCCTCCACCACCGCGACCTCCTCCACCTGGAGGTAGAATAGTTTTCGCTTGGTATTGACCACTAAATTGAATTGAATAGCCCTTTGGTAATTTGAAAGTATTATTCATCTTACTAAACCAACTGGTTAAATTATTATTTACATCTTGACCAGGTATAGTGGCTTGTATAGAAGAATTAAATAAGTTAAAACTTAAGTTCATATCCCACCACTTAGCAATGGCAGTTTTATTACTTAATTCAAGTCCATAAGTAATCGCTGTATTGGCATTAATATAAGAACTATAAAAAGCAGAATCGTTGGTAATTGGATTAATGGCCTTGTAGATATAGTTGGTAATTAAGTTAGTACTATACTTATAATAGGCATTGGCTAAAAAGTTAGACCCTTTTTGATAAGCATTGTTATATCCTAATTCAAAAGAATGCGTGAATTGAGGATCTAAGTTGGGGTTACCCACTGAGATGTTTAAAGGATCGGTATAATCAGGGAAGGGTTGCAATTGAAAGAAGTTAGGCGCATTGATACGCTTTGAGTAATTCAATTGAACATCTTGTTTGTCATTTACTTTATAAGTAATAAAGGCGCTTGGGAATAAAGAGATAGGGAATGATTTTTTAAAATGTAAAGAATCGAAACCTTTGTTGTTTTGAACATCCACAGTATAAGACCTGTTTTCTGCTCTTAAGCCAACTTGGTAGCTTAAATTATTCTTTTTCCCATTTAAGTTTACATAACCCGCTAAAATATTTTCACCATAATTATATTTTGTACTTACGCTGCTTAAGTAAATATTATTTCTAAATTGGTCCCTGCTATTATATTCATCTCTAGTATTATAACGAATACCTGTCTCAAACTTTACAGCATTTTTAAATTCGCGTGCGTAATCAATATTAGTAGTATAGTTTTTATTGTTACCTGCTCCATTGCTTCTTTGATTCAAGTAGCTTGAATTAACGGTAGACCAGTTATTGCTAGTAGACTCATTGTAATTAAAATCGGCAGTGATTTCATGTCCTTGCTCTGCAAATAAATGCTTAAAACCTAATTGACCGCCTTTGTTTAAGAAATCAAAATTGGAAGCGTTGTCTAAGCGGGTAGGAGGCTTATTGTTTAATGAGTCTAAGGTTTGGGTACCTATCGATCCCATTCCACCTTTCATAATATTGGTATATAAAGAAAATGAGTTTCTATTGTCTGGCAAATAGTCCATACCTGCTCTATAGAAATTAAAAGAACCATTACCTGTATTATCACTAATTGTATTGACAAAGCTTGGTAGGCTAGTGCCTAGAATTTCTCTTTCATTCTTGCTGCTATTAATAGATTTTCTTCCATTGATATTAGCGCTTAATGAAAAATTCAGTTTGTTATCTCTAAGATTTAAATCTCCACCGCCATTAAATTTTCCACGCATGTCAATACCCGATCTAATACCACCATTGTAACCATTCTTTTTATTTTTCTTTAATACAATGTTTAAAATACCTGCATTGCCACCCGATGCATCATATTTAGCAGAAGGGTTGGTAATTATTTCAACTTTATCAATAATGTCTGCAGGAATTTGATCCATGGTTAAAGTTGTAGGACGGTTGTCAATAAGCAAAGTGGGCGTTGCATTTCTTAAAGTCACATTGCCATCAATATCTACATTTAAATTAGGAATGCTTTTCATGACTTCCACGGCAGTTTGCCCTGTACTCACTAAATTTTTATCGACATTGAATATCTTACGATCAATACCCATTTCAAATTGAGGTTTAGCAGTAGAAGTGACTGTTACACTTTGTAAATCGTTAGGGGACTCTTCTAATTTAATATTGCCTAAGTCTTTATCTACTAAGGCCATCATTTCTTGCATGCTTTGTCCGCCACCCATTTTTATGCCAAAGCTTAATTGCTTTTCTAATTTTTTATAACCCACACTTGAAATACTTAGTTTGAAATTGCCCATCACTGGTAAGCTTTCAAAACTAAAATCGCCATTGGCAGCAGTTAACATAGTACCTAAAATAGCCTCAGTTGTTTTTTTGGTAATAGGGTCGAATTTGCTTCCTTTTATTTGAAGTGTTACGCCTTCAATTCCTTTTTTATTGGCATCAATTATTTTACCATAAAAATGTCCCTGATTCATATTGGCCCCACCTGCTCTTGCTGCAACAGATGCAGGAATTTGTGCGTAGGAACTCATTTGAATAAGTAAAAAAGAAAGGAGGATAAATATATTTTTCATACTAATTGGATGCGTTTTTGTTCTCTGAGTTTATTTGATTTGCAAATATCTGCCATAATCTCTAAGGGTGGCAGCTAGAATGTATAAACGGCAATTTACAGGGTACTTAAAATGAACTGTAAAATTAGGCCCCAAATAAAACCTAGGGCAAAAGCCATAATTCTTATTTTTTGACTGGCTTTTAGCAGGTATGTTTCAAGTTTTTTAGACCATTTGGTTTCTATGTTCAACAAAAAGGCGTTTGCTGTTGATTGAGTAAATTCGGATAGAAGGGAAGGGAAAATCTGCTCTAGCTCTTCTAAGAAGACTTCTTTTAGTTGCGTAATGGTTTTATCTCCTATAAACATGGAAATAACAGGCATTTTTTGGACCAATCTTTCTTTAAAAAACGCATCCAATTTGCTGTCTATAAAAGGAAGTAATTTTTGAAAGCTATCCCCCTGCGTTAGTTGGGGTAGTATTTGACCAATTGAAATTTGACCTGCCTTTTTTGAAAAAAGACTTTGCCATTCTCTCCCAGCCACGCGTATGCTTTGATGAGGGAAGAAAATGATTTTAATAAATCCCCAGCTAATAAGCCAGCCAAAGCAGGCTACTAATAAAGGCAATAAAACTATTTGCATACAAAATTAGTTAACATAAAAAAACCTATCCTTCGCCCGAATGATCGGAAAGGATAGGTTTTGGGGAGAACGATGGGTCTCGAACCCACGACCTACAGATCCACAAACTGTCGCTCTAACCTACTGAGCTACGCCCTCCATTTAGGGTCGCAAAAATACGTTAAATAAGGAACCAAAGAAAGAAGTTTTCCATGTTTTTATAAATTTGTCACAAAAATGATGGCTTTATTTCAATTATAGTCCTATGATAGGCATTTTATACTATTTTTGAAATACTTCATGCACGAGATTATGACATACGTAAAACAAAATAAGTGGAAATTTTTTGCCACTTTGGTACTAGTAGGAGGGTTGTTTTTCGCTTTTAACACCTTTAATACTGCTAATTCAGAAACTTCAGAAATTAGACATAGAAAGTTATTGTCTACAGTAGGTCGCTTGCTAGAAAGTGAACATTATAGCCCAAAGGTTATTGATGATAAATTTTCAAAAGAAGTGTTCGATGCTTATTTAAAAACATTGGATCCTGAAAAAAATATTCTACTTCAAACAGATATTGATTCCTTAAAAGTTTTTGCAACTAGTATTGATGATGAAATACATGGAGCAGCTATTCAATTTGAACCTGCGGCAAATGCAATTTATGAAAGAAGAGCAAAAGAAATAAAAGCCATTTTTGAATCTATTATAGATAAGCCATTCGATTTCACCACAGACGACTCTTTAATGGTAGATACCGATAAAATGAGTTATGCAAGTAATGAAGCCGAAAGAGTGAAAAGATGGAACCAAGCTATTAAGTATAAAGTCTTGGACAGATATGTTAGCTTAATTGAAGACAGAGAAAAACATGCTAAGGCAAAAGCCATAGCAGATACTAGTAAAATAAAAGACACAGTTAAAGATAATTTCATAGTTAAAACTGATGTAGCGTTGGAAGCAGATGCGCGTGCAACCATCAAGAAAAATTATATCAAAAGATTTAGCCTTTTAGAAAAAACTTTTGATAAAGAAAAAAGATTTGAATCGTTTTTAAATACCATTACAGGTTTAATGGATCCGCATACCGATTATTTTGCACCAGTTGAAAAAAGATCATTCACGGAGCAAATGAGTGGTACTTTCTATGGTATTGGGGCTCAATTAACGCAGGATGATAATGGTGTGAAAATTGCAAGTATTCAACCAGGCGGGGCTGCTTGGAAGTCGGGGCTTTTAGTGGTGAATGATGTTATTGTTAAAGTTGCACAAGGCGCGGAAGAGCCTGTGGATGTTACAGGATATGAAACCACTGAAGCTGTAAAATTAATTAGAGGTGATTTAGGCACTGAAGTAAGACTAACTGTTAGAAAGCCAGATGGTACCAATAAAGTAGTTTCTTTAATTAGAGAGAAAATTGTACTTGATGAAGGTTTTGCAAGAAGTGCAGTGATTCAAAATGGCAATGAAAAAATTGGCTATATATTACTTCCCGATTTTTATGCCGACTTTGAAAGAGAAGATGGTGCAAGATGTTCAAAAGACATTGCGAAGGAAGTAGAAAAATTAAAAGCTGAAAAAGTAAAAGGCATTATTATTGATGTTAGATACAATGGGGGTGGTTCTTTATATGAAGTAGTGCAAATGGTAGGCATGTTTATAGATAAAGGACCCGTTGTTCAAATAAGAAGTAAAGAAGGCAAGTCTCAAATACTATCAGATGAAACCCCTGGTATTTTATACGATGGTCCTTTGGTAGTAATGGTAAATGAATTCAGCGCCTCTGCCAGTGAAATTTTTGCAGCAGCTATTCAAGATTATAAAAGAGGTTTAATTGTTGGAAGCACTTCAAGTTATGGTAAAGGAACGGTGCAAAGAAATGTAGCTTTCGGAAAACCATTAGATGCGATGGGTATTCAAACCGAATATGGTGCAGTGAAATTAACCTTCCAAAAGTTTTATAGAGTGACTGGAAGTTCTACACAAAGAAAAGGAGTCGTGCCAGATGTGGTATTCCCCGATGATTATGAGTTTTTGAAATACCGTGAAAAAGACAATCCATCTGCCTTGCCATGGGATGAGATGGAGCGTGCTAAGTATGCACCTTGGACAAGTTCAAATGAGATTGCTACTATTGCTTTAAAAGCCAATAATAAAATAAAGAACGATACCGC
>CAIJZF010000059.1 GCA_903825095.1 uncultured Bacteroidota bacterium
GGTTTTGTTGCAGTGGGTATCGCTACAATCATTGGTACTTTTTTAGGTGCCATTGCTGGGTTTTATCGCGGATACACCGATTCTATTATCATGCGCTTTGTAGATATTATGTTATCCATTCCGACTTTTTTCTTAATACTTGCTGTGATTGCTTTTTTAACACCATCTATTTGGAATATCATGATTGTGATTGGATTAACTTCTTGGATGGGAGTTACCCGTCTTGTTCGAGCAGAATTTTTGAGCCTTAGAAACAGAGAATATATATTAGCAGCTGAAGCTATGGGTGCATCAGATTATAGGCTTATTGCAAAACATCTCCTTCCAAATAGCTTAACGCCTATTATCGTAAGTTCTGTTTTAGGCATTGCAAGCGCAGTTTTAACTGAATCTGGATTAAGTTTTCTTGGGCTTGGAGTTCAAGCACCGCAGTCCTCATGGGGCAACATTCTAACAGACGGTAAAGAGTATATTCAATTTGCTTGGTGGTTATCATTATTTCCAGGTCTGGCTATTTTGATAACAGTCCTAGGTTATAATTTACTCGGTGAGGGATTGAGAGATTTACTTGACCCTAAAAACAAGAATCAAAAAAAATAAAAGGAATACATTATGGGTTTTTTGACTGGTAAGCGAGTTTTAATTCTTGGTCTTTTAAGTGACCGCTCTATTGCGTATGGTATTGCTTCAGCTATGAAACGCGAAGGGGCTGAATTAGCTTTCACCTATCAAATGGAAAAGCACGACGAGCGTGTAAAAAAACTTGCTCAAGATTTTAATTCTACAATTGTGCTTCCTTGTGATGTATCAAGTGACGAGCAGATCGACAATCTGTTTCCTTTATTAAAAAAACATTGGAATACATTAGATATCATTGTGCATTCACTTGCCTTTGTTACAAAAGAAGCTTTAAAAGGCGATTTCGTTGAAGCCACAACTCGTGAAAACTTCAGAGTGGCTCATGATATTAGTTCTTATAGCTTTACAGCATTAGCTAAAGCTGCATTACCCATGCTAAGCGAACACGCAA
The DNA here is from genome assembly GCA_903825095.1 of uncultured Bacteroidota bacterium. The sequence continues at coordinate 1,031 of CAIJZF010000059.1, forward strand.
GTTTACTCACATTAAGTTATCTAGGTGCAGAGAGAACAATGCCTAACTATAATGTTATGGGACTTGCCAAAGCAAGCTTAGAAGCTAATGTCAGATATATGGCGCAAAGCCTAGGACCAAAAGGTATTCGAGTGAATGCAGTTTCAGCAGGTCCAATTAAAACGCTTGCAGCATCCGGTATTGCTGACTTTGATCGCATGATAAATTTTAACGAAAAACATGCTGCTTTAAGACGAAATGTAACCATTGATGAAGTCGGAAATGCGGCTGCATTCTTATGCAGCGACCTCGCATCTGGTATTACAGGCGAAATAACTTATGTAGATGGCGGCATGAATATTACCGCCGCAGGTTCTATCGATTAATTTTTTTGTGTTGCTTCAAAGAATTTTTGATTAACTGATACACTTGCTTTTGCTTTTAATCCTTTAAGATAACCACTCAGATATTCCGCAGATAATGCTTCCGTATACTCTGAAGCAAAAGCTTTTTTATTTTCTTCATTGTTGTCGTTCGGAAAAGCAACTTTATTCACTTTAACAATAACGTATCCGTTATTGCCATCTACAAAACCACTATAACTAGGAAGTTTGTCTGTAGGCATTTTGTATGCTTGATTAATCACAGCATCACTTAGGCCTTTGGTATTTTTTCGATCAACTAAAACTGCAGTTTGCCATTCAATTTTACGAGAAGCATCAGCAACAGATTTCAATGCTAACTCGCCTTCACTAAGTACTGTTTTCTTAGCAGCTTCAAACTTTAAATAATCCTCAATATTCTTTTTAACATCAGCA
>CAIJZF010000060.1 GCA_903825095.1 uncultured Bacteroidota bacterium
AACAAACCATGTAAAAAAAAGTGCCCAGTATTTTTTTGTGTTTTTTTGCGCTTCCATTCTATTAATTTATAAATTTTTAATTGTGGTTTAATTGCTGGCGCAAATATACCATTTTATTTTTTATTTAGTTTTTTGGGGATAAGAATATTGCAAGTCTACTTTCCAGCCTTCTGGGGTAGCTACTACCATCATTTTTTGAGCAATTTTGTCTAGTGAATTTTGATAATCGAAACTACTATGGGTGGAGTCAATACTACGAATCTCATTAATTTGAATTGAGGCCTGCCTTAATTGCTGCCTTCCTTCCTTGTCTAATAAAAAATACTGGGCAGAAATGCTATCGAAAATGGCTTGATTTTGAGGGCTGGCTAATAGGTATTTTTTTGCTATTTTAAAATCCCCCTTCATGCAGTTCTCAATATAATACCTGCCCCCATCAAGGGCGCTTTCTGCTTTCATTTCATCAGCCCCCGTATTGCAGGAGCTGGTCATAGCTATAAGTGCAATAAATAAACTAAGCCTTGCTTTTATATTCTTAAACATAGGCAAAGTTAATCCATAATTGGCATCTTGCATGCTTTTGGCTAAATTTGCATTAGCTTAAAAATACAGCATGACAAAATCACAATTGGTAGAAGAAATAATAAAAAAGCAGTCTTATTTATGTGTAGGATTAGATTCCGATTGCGAGAAACTACCCAAGGGTTTTTCAAAGGATGCTAAAGGGGTGCTGGAATTTAACAAAGCCATCATTGATGCTACAGCAGCGCACTGTGTGGGGTATAAAATAAACACAGCTTTTTATGAATCCATGGGTGTGAAAGGTTGGCAGGCCATGGAAGAAACTTTAGCGCATATTCCAAGTTCACATTTTACAATTGCAGATGCAAAGAGAGGTGATATCGGAAACACTTCTGCACATTATGCCAAAACATTTTTTGAAATTTTACCTTTCGACGCCATTACAGTAGCTCCCTATATGGGCAAGGATAGTTTAGATGCCTTCTTAGCGTATAAAAATAAATTCACCATTGTACTAGGGCTTACTTCCAATGAAGGCAGTCAAAATTTTCAACAACAAAAATTAAGTAGCGGAGAATATTTATACGAATCGGTTTTAGCACAAGTAGCTACCTGGGGAACAGCTGAACAAATTATGTTTGTAGTGGGTGCAACCAAAGCCCAAGAACTTGAAAATATTAGATCCATTATTCCGCATCATTTTTTATTGGTACCTGGTGTTGGCGCACAAGGGGGAAGTTTAGCAGATGTAACTAAGTATGGCAAAAATGAATCGGTGGGTTTATTAGTCAATGCAAGTAGGGCTATTATTTTTGCAAGTGCTGAAAATGATTTTGCAGAAAAAGCAAATAGAGCTGCAGTCGCCTATGCTACCGAAATGAAAGGGCTACTTTAAACGAACTACTTTAATAATTGTATATTTTCTCCTTCCGTTTTAGCTATAAATAAAGTAGCTGCACTATTGCCAATGATATTGGTTATAGCCCTGGCCTCACTCATAAATTTATCAATACCTAATAAAAAGGCCAACCCTTCAATAGGAATTTTTTGCAAGGTGGCTAGGGTAGAAGCAAGTACAATAAAGCCACTTCCTGTAACACCCGCAGCTCCTTTTGAAGTAAGCATTAATATTAAAATCATAGTGACAAGTTCTGCTGTGCTTAATTGTACATTATACAATTGTGCAATAAATATAACGGCCATGGATAAATAAATGGATGTGCCATCTAAATTAAATGAATAACCAGTGGGCACTACTAAACCCACCACAGATTTTGAGCAACCCATTTTTTCCAATTTATTCATAAGCGAGGGCATCGCTGGTTCTGAAGAAGAAGTCGCAAATACAATTAATAATTCTTCTTTGATATTTTTAATAAGTTGCCAAATGGATAAATTATAATATTTCAATAAAAGGCCAAGGATCAGAAAAATAAATAGGGCCATGGTTAAATACATGGTGCCCATTAATTTACCTAGTGGAATTAAACTTGCTAAACCATACTTACCTACCGCAAAAGCCATTCCTCCAAATGCTGCAATAGGGGCTAAATACATCACATATTTTAAGCCAATAAAAACATAATGCGTTACCCTGCCCAAAGCATGAATGTATTTTTCTTTTTTGTTTAAGAAATTTAAAATTAATCCTACTATAATGGCTAACACTAATATTTGTAAATTGGCATTGCTTTTTATAATACTCCAAATATGAAAATTTGGAGAAGCTGTATATTTTGAAGGGTCTTGCATTTGTATGCCTTCTTTACTAATGCTACCAGGTTTTAACCAAAGAGCTACAATAACACCAATCGCTAATGAAAGGGTACTTACAATTTCAAAATACACCAAGGATTTTAATCCAATACGTCCCACTTTTTTTAAATCCCCCATGCTGGAAATTCCTAAGGTGACTGTTAAAAAAATTATGGGAAAAGTGAATATTTTAATAATGCTAATAAAGTATTTAGAAAGGGGCTCAAGGCGAAGGGCAAAGCTTGGCATATAAATACCTACTAATACGCCTGTTATGATGGCTATTAAAACATAAAAACTTAAATGGGTAATAATTTTTCGCATATTAATATTGTTATTGTAAATATACTTTTTTACTGCCGTTTGAGTTATCTTTGTGGGTGATTGTTTTAACGCTAAACTATTTTTTATGGCAGTAAGAACCGATTTATTTGAGTCTCCCGATTATTATCAATTAGATGAATTATTAAGTGAGGAACATTTAATGGTCAGAAAGGCTGTGAGAGACTATGTTAAAAAAGAAATTTCACCCATTATAGAAGACTATGCTCAGCGTGCAGAATTCCCTACTCAAATTATTAAACAATTAGGGGATATGGGTTGCTTTGGTCCAACAGTGCCTGCAGAATATGGCGGTGGAGGTTTGGACTATATTAGTTATGGTATTATGATGCAGGAATTAGAAAGAGGAGATAGTGGTGTAAGAAGTACAGCCAGTGTGCAAGGTTCTTTAGTTATGTTTCCTATATATGCTTATGGTAGTGAAGCGCAAAAGAAAAAATATTTACCTAAACTAGCTTCTGGAGAATGGTTAGGTTGCTTTGGATTAACAGAACCTGATCATGGTTCTGATCCCTCTAGTATGCTTACCAATATAAAAGACGCGGGTGACCACTATATTTTGAATGGCGCTAAAATGTGGATTAGCAATTCCCCCTTTGCACAAGTAGCGGTGGTATGGGCTAAAAATGAAGCAGGTGAAATTGTAGGTGTGATTGTGGAAAGAGGCATGGAAGGTTTTTCAACACCTACCACTCATGGAAAATGGAGTTTACGTGCAAGTGCCACGGGAGAATTGGTTTTTGACAATGTGAAAGTACCTAAAGAGAATTTATTACCGAATGTTAAAGGACTAAAGGGGCCTTTAGGATGTTTAAGTAAAGCTAGATATGGTATTGCATGGGGTGCCCTTGGTGCTGCCATGGATTGTTATGATACCGCACTTCGTTATAGTAAAGAAAGAATGCAATTTGGAAAACCTATTGGCGCCTTTCAATTGCAACAGAAGAAATTAGCTGAAATGGTTACTGAAATTACCAAGGGCCAATTAATGGTTTGGCGTTTAGGTGTTTTAATGAATGAAGGACGCGCTACACCCGCACAAATAAGTATGGCTAAAAGAAATAGTTGTGAAATAGCTACTCAAATTACAAGAGATGCTAGACAAATGCTAGGCGGTATGGGTATTACAGGTGAGTACTCTGTTATGAGGCATATGATGAATTTAGAAAGTGTTATTACTTACGAAGGCACACATGATATTCATTTATTAATTACAGGAATGGATATTACAGGGTTTAATGCATTTAAATAGAATTGTTTTATAAAGAAAAACTGGGAAATGGCTGCCGATAAAATATTTTTAATTGGGATGATGGGTTCGGGTAAATCTTATTGGACACAAAAAATGGCTAAGTGGAATAAATGCGTGGGCTATGATTTAGATGCCTTGATTGAAATGAATGAAGAAAAAACAATTGCCGAAATTTTCAATGAAGACGGGGAGGATCATTTTAGAAAAGTGGAGGCTAAAATTTTAAGATGGTTTAAAGAGAAGAAAAAATTTATTATTGCTACAGGGGGAGGTACACCTTGTTTTCATGAGAATATGCATTGGATGAAAAAAGAAGGTATTGTGATTTGGTTAGACGAGCCAGTAGAGGTTTTAGTAAAAAGAGTGTCACCTGAAAAAAATCAACGCCCTTTAATTGCTAAACTAAGCGATACAGAAATTGCTGCATTTATTGAAGATAAATTAGTAGAAAGGCATTCGTTTTATGCGCAAGCAAACTACCGATTAACCAGCGATCAAATCAATGAAGCCGGATTAAAAAAACTAATCGCAAAACATGCATCGTAAAATATTAATACTCGGTTTATTTTTTTGCTTATTAGCGGTTCTATTAGGCGCCTTTGGAGCACATGCCTTAAAAGCATTGGTCAGTCAAGATAAACTTCAAATATTTGAAACAGGGGTGAGGTACCAATTTATGCATGCTATTGCACTTATTGCTTTATCGCTTTATGGATCTCAAAATGAGTATAAGATGGGTGAGCAAAAAGCAATTGGTTGGTCGGCTCATTTTTTTCTCATAGGCATTTTCTTATTTAGTGGTTCCTTGTATTTATTAACGCTGCTCTCTACAACAAGCTATCCACTTGCCCGTTTCTTAGGACCTATTACACCCTTGGGGGGACTTTGTTTTATATTGGGTTGGACTATTTGGTTAAGGGTGGTTTTCCTTCATAAAGTGGATAAGTAGGCCTGCTTGTTTTCAATTTTACACATTTGTTCAAATTCCTTTTTCGTCCTATGCAGATAACTTATATTTGTTACCATGGCAAATACCCTAAAAAGTAAGAAACAACCCAAGGTGAGTGAGGAGAATTTAAATCCTGATAAAGAATCAGATGTATCGGTGACGGAAGTGGTGAAAGATGAGAGAACCTCCAAAATAATGGGAGCTGTAAGCTTACTGCTTACCTTATTTCTTTTTGTGGCCTTTACTTCATATTTATTTACATGGCAGGACGACCAAGACATGGTCCAATTATGGCGTACCCATTTATTTTCTATCAATGATTTAAAAGCAAATAATTTAATGGGCTATGTAGGTGCTTTTGTCGCCTATCAAATGATGTTCAATGGTTTTGGTTTAGCCGCTTATTTATTTTGCACTTTCTTTTTTGTTTTAGGGGTGAATTTATTTTTCACAAAACCTATTTTTAGTTTATGGCGCAATATTAGATATGTGATATTGGGCTTACTTGTAATTAGCACTTGTTTAGCTTTTGTTACAGCTGG
>CAIJZF010000061.1 GCA_903825095.1 uncultured Bacteroidota bacterium
AAAAAAGCATGCTAAAACAGCAAATATCCCTGGATTTAGAAAGGGCATGGTGCCAGCAGGCTTAATTAAAAAAATGTATGGACAGTCTGTTTTCTCTGACGAAGTACTTAAAAAAGTAGAGGCTGAATTAAATCATTATATCAGCAATGAAAAATTAGAAATTTTTGCGCAGCCACTTCCTATGGATACGCAATTACTCCCTTTAGATGTGAATGCACCTACCACTTATGATTTTGCTTTTGAAGTTGGTTTAAAGCCAGCCTTTTCTTTAAATGTAAAAGGGATTAAAGTAAAACGTTACAAAGTAAAAGTAACCGATGAAATGATTCAAAATGAAGTGGAAAGAATTCAAACGCGTAATGGTAAAATGACCGATCCTGAAATGGTGGAGTCAGACGAGAATGTTATCAATATCACTTTCACTGAAACAGATAAAGACGGAAACGAAGTAGAAGGCGGTATATCAAAAGACAATTCTTTATTAGTAAAATATTTTGCAGAAAAAGCAAGAAAGCAATTCATGGGCAAGAAGAAGGACGACACAGTAGTCATCCAATTGAAGAAAGCCTTTGAGGACAAGGAATTAGACATTATTGTAGGTGATTTAGGTACTTCAAAAACAGACGCCGATAAATATTTTAAAATACTTATTACCAAGGTTGGTTTAGTAGAAAAAGCTGCCTTAGATGAAACATTATTTTTAGCCACTTACCCAAACGATGCTATTAAAACAGAAGAAGAATTTAGAGCCGCTATCAAAAAAGATATTGAAGGTTACTATGAGCAACAAGCCAAAAATCAAATTCATGATCAAATTTATCATAGCTTAATTGATCAAACTAAAATGGAATTCCCAGTAGCTTTCTTAAAACGTTGGTTACAAAAAGGTGGAGAGAAGCAAAGAACAGAAGAAGAAACAGAAAAAGAATATCCAGTTTTCCAAGACCAATTAAAATGGACTTTAATTAACAGTCAATTAACCCTAGATCATAAAATTGAAGTAGTCGCTGAAGATTTAAAAAACTTCGCGAAGCAACAATTGATGAGTTATATGGGACCTCAAATGGGCGCCTTAGGAGACAACGATAAATGGTTAGAAGACTATGCGGTTAGAATGATGCAGGACAGAAAATTTGTAGAAGATAGCTATCAAAGAATAAGCACGGACAAATTATTCACTGCCATCGAGTCTGAAGTGGAAGCTAAGGATGAAGCCATAGAAGCGGAGAAATTCGCCGATATGCTGAATAATCATAAGCACTAGTCTATTCCAAAAACCCTATCTTATTGATTGTCAATATAATTTGGCTCGAATGGAGGCATCCATGACCAAAGTTTGGCACCCTTTTTGTACTTCCTTTGATTACAAGGATTTACCTTTACTTACAGAAAAAAGCAATTATGAATTTAGGACAAGAATTTGAGCAGTATGCAATCAAGCATAAGGGTATCAGTAGCAATACTTTACACCAGTACAAAAAAAGTGTAACCAACTTAACTCCTTATATTATTGAGGAGCGCCCTATGAATGTGGCTAGTATGGATGTATTCAGCAGATTAATGATGGACCGTATTATATTTTTAGGCGAGGGCATCAATGACTATGTAGCCAATATTGTAACCGCTCAATTACTTTTTTTAGAAAGTACCGATCGTACCAAGGATATTCAAATGTATATCAATAGCCCAGGTGGAAGTGTTTATGCAGGCTTAGGTATTTATGATACCATGCAATTTATTAGTCCCGATGTAGCTACTATTTGTACAGGCATGGCGGCAAGTATGGGTGCGATTTTATTATGCGCAGGTGTAGAAGGGAAAAGAACTGCTTTAAAACATAGTAGAATTATGTTGCACCAACCTAGCGGTGCCATTGGAGGACAAGCATCTGATATAGAAATTACTGCTAGAGAAATTAAGAAGTTAAAACATGAATTGTATGAAGTGATTGCACATCATACACATAAAGATATTGAAACAGTGGCCAAGGATTGCGAACGCGATTTTTGGATGACTGCTGCAGAAGGTAAAGAATATGGATTGGTAGACGAAGTCTTATTAACCAACCCAAGAAAATTAAAAAAATAATAAAACTGTTCAAATACATTTTATGATAGTCAACAAGAGATATTTAATGGAGGAGGAAGAAGAACCTAAAGACGATAAAAAAGAAGAGGCGGCGCCTAGTTTTTTAAATAAAAAAATGGAGCATCTTTTTTTTGAGAAAAGAGCTATTTATTTATGGGGCCCAGTAGACGACAAGTCGGCTAAGGATATCGTGAATAAACTAATCTTATTAGAAGCAGATAAGCCAGGTGCTGATATTAAATTTTACATTAATAGCCCAGGTGGTGTAGTCACCAGCGGTATGGTTATGTACGATACCATTAAACTAATCAAAAGCCCTGTGCATACAATTTGTATGGGCCTTGCGGCAAGTATGGGTTCTATCTTACTAAGTGCAGGTGAAAAAGGAAAGCGTAGTATTTTCCCGCATGGAGAAGTCATGATACATCAACCAAGTATTGGTGGTTATTTTCAAGCCAATAGCACTG
>CAIJZF010000062.1 GCA_903825095.1 uncultured Bacteroidota bacterium
CCTGTTTTAGATAATAAAGAAGAATTACAATTCTATAAGCGTAATACTAAAGAACCATTTAAATTAGGTATTAGAGTAGCCTCTGAAGAAGAGCCTAGTTTTCCTTTCTATACCTCACGCTTAGGCATTAGAGCCAAGGATATTTTAGAATTTTATGTAGATGAGATTGAGGGTTATGAGGATAAATTCCAACTAAAAATGCTACATATCTTTTTAAATAAAGGTATTAAGGACGATATCTATTATTGGTCTGAATTAAACAAGATCATCAACTTGTATTGTCAACTTAAAAAAATCTGTCCTGAATTAGATTCTATTAATATTGGTGGCGGTTTTCCTATTAAACATTCTTTAGGTTTTGAATACGATTATCAGTTCATGATTAATGAGATTGTTTCGAATATTAAGAAGGCTTGTAAGAAGGCAAGAGTACCTATGCCTAATATTTATACCGAGTTTGGAAGTTTCACCGTAGGAGAGAGTATGGCACATATATACAAAGTACTTGCTGAAAAGAAACAAAACGATAGAGAGTGTTGGTATATGATTGATTCTTCTTTTATTACTACGCTGCCTGATACCTGGGGTATTGGTGAAAAGTTCTTGATGCTTCCGGTGAATAAATGGGAGAACGATTATCAACGTGTGGTGCTTGGTGGACTTACCTGCGATAGTCATGATTATTATGATTCAGAAGAACATATCAATGAAGTATTCTTACCAAAATTGAAAAATGATTTATTGGAAGACAAGGCGGAAGAGAATAATGAACCTTTATATGTAGGTTTTTTCCATACAGGCGCTTATCAGGATCAAATTAGTGGCTATGGTGGTATTAAGCATTGCTTGATTCCATCTCCTAAGCATGTGATTGTAGAAAAAGATGCTAAAACAGGAAAGCTAGTTGATTGGGTCTATGCTAAGGAGCAAACTGCACAATCTATGTTGAAGATTTTGGGTTATTTGAGATAGTCTCGAATACTATCCAGAATCTTGTTATTTCCATGATTTTACTCTATTTTTAAGACAAAATGGCATATTATCTTATTATTAACTGCCTAAAAGTCTCCAAAACAAATTTGTAAGAGATTTCCAAATCACCTAATTTTGATTCAAATAGTAGATGTTATGTACCCTGAAGAGTTTGTTTTACCAATGAAGGCTGAATTAGTTGATAATGGTTTTGAAGATTTAACAACAGCAGCTGAAGTGGAAAATGCAGTAAAGCAAGAAGGAACTACATTACTTGTGATTAATTCGGTTTGTGGTTGTGCCGCTGGTGCTTGTAGACCAGGTGTTTTAATGGCAGTAGCGAATGCAACTCAAAAACCAGATCGTATCACAACTAGTTTTGCGGGATTTGATATAGAAGCAATCAATAAAGTAAGAGAATTACACTTACCTTATCCTCCTTCTTCTCCAGCAATCTTATTATTTAAAGATGGTCAGTTAGTGAATATGGTGGAAAGACACCAAATTGAAGGCAGACCAGCTCAAGTTATTGCACAGCACTTAATTTCAGTGTTTCAATAACATTGTAATTAATTAAAATATTGATGAAGATTTTTTGTTTTTAGATGGGTTAGTAAACACGGCCGCACTTTCTAGTGTGGCCTTTTTTTTTCGTACATTGCATTACCTTATTTATTCAATCTATGTATCCCAATTTATATTATTTAGTCGATGACTTATTCGGTATTAAATTAAATGGATTAAAGCTTATCAATTCATTTGGTTTTTTTGTAGCCATCGCCTTTGTGGCTTCTGGTTATGTATTATATCTTGAATTGAAAAGAAAGGAAGCATTAGGCGAGTTTACAGCTAAAGAAGAAAAAATTATAATAGGGGCACCTGCTTCTATGAGTGATTTAATTACCAATTTCATTTTTGGCTATTTGTTTGGTTATAAGATAGTTGGAGCCTTTACCATAGAAAATGCTTTAAATAATACACAGGCCTTTATTTTATCCTTGGAAGGAAATATGTTAGCAGGGATTGTGGTAGGTGGGCTGATGGTTTATATCAAATGGAGAGAAAAAAACAAGGAGAAATTAGCGAAGCCTGAAACCAGGATACTTACTGTATGGCCGCATGATAGAGTAGGCGAAGTAGTTTTACAAGCTGCCTTATGGGGTTTCTTAGGCGCTAAAATTTTTCATAATTTAGAAAACATAGATGACTTAGTAAAAGATCCCATTGGTTCACTAATTTCATTTAGTGGATTAACTTTTTATGGAGGTTTAATTTTAGCCACCATTGGAGTTATTGTATACATTAGAAAACATAATATTAGAGTAATACATTTTGCAGATGCCATGGCGCCAACTATGTTATTTGCTTATGCAGCGGGAAGAATAGGATGTCATATTAGTGGAGATGGAGATTGGGGAATTCCCAACCTTGCCCCCAAACCTTTTGACTGGTTACCTGATTGGACTTGGTCTTCCACCTATGCACATAATGTAGTGAATCAAGGTGTGCACATACCAGGTTGCGAAGGCAATTATTGTAATGAATTACCAGTGCCTGTTTTCCCCACTACTTTTTATGAAATCATCATTATGTTTATTTTGTTTGGTATCATGTGGTCGTTTAGAAAGAAAGTTACACAGCCTGGAATTTTAGCAGGTATCTATTTAATATTTGCAGGCGGGGAAAGGTTCTTTATTGAAAAAATTAGAGTGAACAATAAGTATATGTCACTTCCTTTTCAACCTACACAAGCAGAATTAATTTCTACCTTTTTAATACTGATAGGAATTGTATTTTTGATTCAATCAAAACGTTGGTTCCCTAAAACTATTCTTAAATCCTAAAATAAATTGTATGCCGTCATTTGATATTGCTAGTTCTGTAGATATTCAAACATTGGATAATGCAGTCAATATTGTGAAAAAAGAAATCACGAATCGTTTCGACTTTAAAGGCAATCATGTAGTGATTGATTTAAATAAGAAAGATTATATGTTGAAATTAGAATCTGATTCAGAAATGAAAATTCAGCAAATTGTAGATGTATTAATAAGCCGATCTATGAAGCAAGGCATTGAAGCATCCTCCTTTGATTTCTCTAAAGACGCCTTTCCAAGTGGCAAAATCTTCAAAAAGGATGTTTCTGTGAAAAATGGCCTAAAGCAGGAAGATGCCAAAAAGGTGGTCAAGCTTATTAAAGAGAGTGGTCTAAAGGTGCAGGCGGCCATTATGGACGATATTGTACGTGTGACTGGCAAGAAAATCGATGATTTACAAGATGTTATAGCAGCTTGCAGGGCGGGCAATTTAGGCCTCCCTTTGCAGTATATTAATATGAAATAAGGGTATTGGCCCCTTTCAAGCTTTAAAATTTGGTTACAACCTAGGTTTAAGCTAAATTTGCGTCCTATTAAATAAATTGTACGGCAAAACCCGTACATCCTTAAAAATCATAATTATGAGAGAAGGTATCCATCCAGAAGCGTATCGTTTTGTAGTGTTCAAGGACATGTCAAACGGTATTCAATTCTTAGGCAAATCAACTGCACAAACTAAGGAAACAGTTATGTTTGAAGACGGTAAAGAGTATCCAGTTATTAAATTGGAGATTTCTAACACTTCACATCCTTTTTACACTGGTAAAAACATGTTGGTTGACACCGCTGGTCGTATTGATAAATTCAACAAGCGTTACGCCAAGAAGCAATAAAAGAGAGACCATTAAAAAACATTCTTTTTTATACTTATTCAAACCCTTTCTTACGCAAGTAAGAGAGGGTTTTTTGTCAAAAAAGACTTTTGAGTACTTACCTTTGTAAGGATAAAAAATTAAATATGCAAACACTAGATATACTTGCTTTTGGAGCCCATCCCGATGATGTAGAGTTGGGTTGTGCAGGGGCCTTGTTAGTCGCAGTGTCTGAAGGAAAAAAAGTAGGTATTGTAGATTTAACCAAAGGAGAGCTTGGAACAAGAGGCACCACTTCACAAAGACTAAAGGAAGCGCAGTTGGCTTCTCAAGTAATGGGTATTGGCGTGAGAGAAAATTTAGGGATGGCCGATGGTTTTTTTGAGAACAATAAAGAGAATCAATTCGCCATTATTGAAACCATTAGAAAATATCAACCTTCTATTATTTTTTGTAATGCACCCGAGGACCGTCACCCGGATCATGGACGCGCGGCTAGCTTAGTTGTAGACGCTGCTTTTTTATCGGGCCTCGTTAAAATTCAAACTACACACAATGGAGTCGTGCAAGCACCTTGGAGACCCACTCAAGTATTTCATTATATACAATCAAGAAATTTGACGCCTAATTTTGTAATAGATATTAGTGCTTTCATGGACAAGAAGATGGAAGCCATACTTGCACATAGTTCACAATTTTTCGATCCTAATTCTACAGAACCAGAAACCTTTATTTCCGGCAATGCATTTTTAGAATTTGTGAAAGGAAGAGCCAAGGAATTAGGGCATCAAATAGGCGTAGACTATGCAGAAGGTTTTATTACCCAAAAGTTATTAGGTATTCGTAGTTTTGAGGCAATTATTCAAAAGACCACCTAAAAATATTTTATCCCTTTATAATTTAAAATTATGGCCATTGTTAAAGTAGGATTAGTGCAAATGAGCTGTGAGGCATCCAAGTCTGCCAACACTTTAAAAGCAATTGAAAAAGTAAGAGAGGCAGCTAAAAAAGGAGCCAATATTATTTGCTTACAAGAATTATTTACTTCACTTTATTTCTGTGATGTAGAAGCCTATGA